>NZ_JBXXZH010000038.1:0-50017 GCF_059640475.1 Calothrix sp. CBUCES-K 9914 | reverse complement strand
AATTTTTGCTTTTTCCTTGATTGTAATCTTTTGTGCTTCAAATTGAAGTGCGGAATGTGGGTTATTAAGTAAAAAGTGCATAGGATAAAAGAGTGATTACTTGTTATTAAATATACTATTTATCAGGGCGACTTTTTAGAGGCACCCGTGGCTGGGGCATGGCAGCGCCATACCCTTCGCCTTTTATTTGTTTGTTATTTTTTTCTAGTATTTAAGTATTGATAAAAGTTATTGTTTAATGATGATTTAATTTGATTTTGATATAGTTAAATAGTTAATAACGAATAATAGTTGTATTTGAATAGAATCGGCGCCAATGTTTGACCGCTATTCCTTGCCCACAGCCCATTTAAGATGCGTTTGCCCTGTATAAGGGTTTGGATACAAATCCTAACCCATTTAAAATCATTGCTTTAACAACATGCCCTGCACTAACTTTTTCTCCTTGCTCTTGAGGTACAAATTTATTAATTATTTCTATTAATCCGATAGAATCTACTATTCCTGCAACAATTCCTAAGTGGTCTATATTTTGTATTGTCGCATCTTCGATATTAAACATAGTTCGAGAACCCTCATTCACGATTTATGTTTCAATTTTCGCATTTTGAGAGCCAAAATTATTTTTTATCCAAATCTACTGTCGGCTGAACATAATAGAAATAATTTTCATTAAACTTGAAAATATCGTTCCTCATTATAGTTTTTAAGTACTATTATGTTGGAATTTATTCAGCACATATGAACTAGTGACAAATGTGGGGTATATAGTGGAATTTGTTTTAGAAATTCATTTACCAATCCTTAACAGATGGCGGGTGTATCGCTATGTAGTTCAGTGATTACCGCATAAAAAAAGTTAATTCACTTGCAAGAACAAAGTTACTATAAACATTTATATGTGAAACGTGGTAATTTACTACTATTGTATAAATTAAGTTAATCTTAAATTTAGCTAAATTTGGTTCAAATCACGCTTGCCAAAACTTGCTTTTTATGTCTTGACGGCTTCTGGTTTTGACTGCAACCTTTGTTTAAGTGGGCTAGAAAGCTTGCAAGGCAAGGATATTTGGGATTTTAACTTGATAATAGGCAAAAAACGGGTAATATCAGTAATTTCTACATTTTCATTGTACTTAAGTAATATTTAATATTTATGAGTATATACACTATGCGATGTAACTAAAATGAAATATTTGAAGTGAAAGAAGATAAAAGCGTATCTTGTATCTTGGTGATCAAGACATAAATTGAGCTAAAAGCTACTTTAGCTAGTACCGCCCTCTAGCTTCCTTAATCATAAATAATCTTTCAAAACTGAATATTGACATTCAGACATAAAAATGAAGCCAACTATTCCACCTCTCAAAAGTAGTGTTGCTACTACCAAAACTGCTCCCTCAATTTCAGAATTGGAAATATTCGACCTGCAATCGGGACAACTAGGCTCCTTTCAATCCGAGATGTCCTTGAGTGCAGAGAATAGAGAGGCTGTCAGTCCTGGTTTTAACCATATATATGAAGTAGAAGTAGAGAGACTGCTTCAAAGTCACGAAAATTTATGCCAAGCCCTTGCCTTAGATACTCAGAAAGCTGTGCCTGAATTAGTTCAGTTTAGAGAACAGTTCACAGACTGCCATCGCAAGTTAAGACAACAAATGACTCAAAAAATTTTAGGTTTAGAGCAAGAAATTGAAAATTATAAACAGCAACTTGCCTTAACTGTCAAAAAAAATATAGAATTAAGCCGCATTGCTCGCTTAGATGAACTAACTCAAATTGCCAATCGCCGTCAATTCCACCAAGCCTTAGATTGGGAGTGGCAACAAATGCTGCAATTAAACCAACCTCTGTCACTGATTTTAGGTGATGTAGATTACTTCAAAGGCTATAACGACACCTATGGACACCAAATGGGGGATTTTTGTTTGAAACAAGTCGCCAAAGCTATGAGTGATACCCTCCAGCAGACTGGGGATTTAGTGGCTCGCTATGGAGGGGAAGAATTTGTGATTTTACTGCCTAATACTAGTGCAGATGCAGCGATGATTTTGGCCGAAAAGGTGCGGATCGAAATTGAGCAAATGTACCTGCCTCACCCTGCTTCAGATGTTTGTGCCTTTGTAACTATAAGTATGGGAGTATCGAGCCTGGTTCCTGACAGACAAACCTCTGCCCACAATCTATTGGCTCAAGCAGACACAGCCTTGTACAAAGCTAAAAACTCAGGACGCAACCGCGTATGTCTCTCTCCTTGGTTACAAACTATTCACTTGTGATCTTTCGGCTATTATCTTATAAGGAATATGCTGAAAACCTCCGACTTAAGGCAGCATTCCGTTCATCTAATTATTTCGGGCGCCTGCATGTTTCGTTTTATTTCAATATATGGCACCTCCTTGATAACATAGCGCCGATATAATAAATTTATGAGTGGTAATGTTGATGAACAATACCACTCATAAATTTTAGTTATTATAACTCATACAAAGCAAGAAAATGTAGCATTCAAAGCTGTTGCAATCTGCGTAAACACTTTACCAACAGTAGATAATGGTTCAATAAGTGTTAGGGGTTCTCCGGCATCACCACCAGCACATACGCGCGGGTCTATTGGCACTTGTCCCAGAAGCGGCGCCTGAAGTTCAAGAGCTAACTTTTGACCGCCACCGCTACCAAAAATTGGGGTTTGCTCGCCATTATTACCGATAAAATAACTCATATTCTCAATAATACCAAGAACTGGGACTCCAACTTGGCGAAACATATAAATACTACGGCGAACATCGGAGACAGCAACTTGTTGAGGAGTTGTAACTAATATTACTCCACAAATTGGGCTTTCCTGAATGATAGTAATTTGAGCATCACCAGTACCAGGAGGAAGGTCAATTAATAAATAATCTAATTCTCCCCAGTTTACATCATTAATAAATTGGGTAATTATTTTATGTAAAACAGGACCACGCCATGCTAAGGGATGTTCTGGGGAAGCTAATAAGCCTACGGACATAATTTTGATACCGTGGGCTAATAAAGGTAAAAATCTTTGACCGTTGGGTGTGTCAATAACTTCCACTTCAGATTTACTTAGTCCAAGCATCTGGGGAATGTTGGGACCATAAACATCAGCATCTAGTAAACCAACTTTGGCGCCACTTGCTTGTAATGCAACTGCTAAGTTAACAGAAGTTGTGGATTTACCTACGCCGCCTTTACCGCTGGAAACTGCTATAGTTGTTCTTACACCTGGAATAGTGCAGAGTTGAATGTAAGCTTTTTTGCACCAAAAGACTGGTGATAGTACGGTTTGAATTTCTGTTTCTAATTGGTGTTGATGGGCGCCGATATAAAGGCGCAAATAAACATAGTCATCAACTATACGTAGATTTCGCACCATTCCTAAATTAACGATGTCGTTTTTTAGGAATGGTTCGATGACTTGTTTGAGAAGTTGGATAACTTCTTGTTCACGTAGTGTGATAAGAGGGTCGGGAACAGAAGCTTGTACTTCTTCTGGACGGTGGAAAGGAGATTGATGGTTTGACATTCAGGTTCCAAAATAAATATAAGATTGTATGTGTTGCAGTTTAATTAGTAATTAGAGGTAAAAATATGGTTTTAATTCGGTTGGCAAGTAAGACAGATGCAGATGCTGTACTTAACCTTGCTGCCGAGCTTACTACTTCTTTTGTAGTTGAGCCAAACGCTTTTTATAATTCTTTCACAAACATAATTTATGATACAAATGCTTATTTGGCTGTTGCGGAAATAGAAAGTCTTTTAGTAGGGTATGTGCTGGGGTTTATTCATTCAGCTTTTTATGGTAATGGGTTAGTTGGGTGGGTAGAGGAAATTTTCGTAGTTCCTGCATATCGGCGCCAGGGAATCGGTAGAATGTTAATGTTGTATTTTGAGCAGTGGGCAAAAGAACATCATTGCCAACTAGTATCTTTAGCAACGCGACGAGCTTCGGATTTCTACAAAGCATTGGAATACTCAGAATCTGCTGTTTACTTCCGCAAGTTGCTGTCTTAACTATATTTATTAACCTTGATTAATTTTATCCTGAATTTTCTTAATTGCTCTTTGTGCATAAATAGAAACTTCCCTGTCGGGGTCGTCTAATGCTTGTTGTAAAGCATTAAGAGCGTCAGGACATTCTAAATTACCAAGTGCAATTGCCGCTTCTTTTCTGACATCAGAATATTTATCCGTCAAAGCTTCAATTACCGTGCGTAAGTACGTTTTATCAGGTAGTTTATGCAGCACTTGTAAGGCAAATTTTCGCACTTGCCAATGTTCATCTTTAAGCGCAGTAGCTACGCATGGAAGTGCTTTCGCGTTAGCGTGAATTGCTAGAGACTTCGCGGCATTTCGACGGACTTGCCAATCAGTATCATTAATTATAGCTTTACTCAGTAAATCTACAATATTATCATCAGCTAAATGCCCTAAAGTTAAAGCCGCAGCACGACGTACACTATGATCAGCATCAGTGATAAGAGTCAAAGCAGGAGGACATATTTTAACTTGATTTAAATAACTGAGAGTTGTAATAGCTGCTTCTCGAAGTTGTGAAGATTCAGAGTCAAAAAAGCTCATTACTCCAGGCAAGGATTGAGCATCATGGATTTTGCGTAAAAGAATCAAAACGTTAAGCTGTAAATTTAGATTATCTTGGTGCAAAGCATCTAATAATAACAGTAGATGTTCGTTAGATATTAATTCACCTAAAGCTGACAATGCTTCGCTACGAATTTCCGCATCTTCTGAAGCAAGAGATTTTAGCAAAGCAGGAACAGCAACAGGATTAGCTATTTCCCATAGTGCGCTCACTGCAATTTTTTGTACGGCTATACTTTCATCATCTAAAGCAATTATTAAACCATCAATTGCTTCTTCTTCGCCCAAATGTTGCAAAGTTTTGACGGCAACTAAGCGCTCATTTATATCAGAGGAGCGCAGCATTTCTAGCCATTGATTTAATTCAGAATCTGTATTTATAGACATAGATATAAATTATTTTGTAATACGATAAAGTACATGTGGTAGGTTGGCGTAGATAATATCTCGCTCATATTTAAATCCAACTTTCTCCATTACTCTTTGTGACGCACGGTTAGTTGTTAGGGTAAAGCAAGCCACATTTGTTAAGCCAAGTTGATTGAAACCTAATTCCAGAATTGCTTGTGCCATCTCCGTCGCTAAACCTTGACCCCAAAATTCTTCCATTAATGCATAGGCTAATTCTACCTCACAATTCTCACCTACATAAACGTTTCGTAAACCACCACGACCAACAAATTTACCTTCCGTTTTATCTCTAAATATCCAAATTCCATAACGATAACGGTTCCAATGCTCCAGGTTTATCTGGAGAAACTGTTGTGTCACATCGTTGGAACGGGCGCCACCAAGTGTAGCCATGACTTTGGAATTTTTGTGCATATAGCAAAGTTCGGTAAAATGTTTGATTTGAAGACGTTCGGCAATTAGGCGGTTAGTAGAAAAAGTTTCAATTAATTCCATGTGGTATTGGTATCTTACATTGACGTGAATTTTCATCTCCTTACCGTAATAAAAAAGGAATTTGTACAGTAATGGCATTTGTCGGACATTCCTTTTCACAAGGTAAGCAAAACCAACACTCGTCATACTTCATATAAGCCTTACCCGTTTCTGGATTTTTTGCTAACACATCTAGTGGACAAACTTCAATACAAGCTACACATTTTTCTAAACATTTTGATTCATCTACAATTACAGGAACGTCTATTCTTTGTGTTGTTAAAGCCATAATTTTGTCCTTAATTTAACTTCTAATTTAAAATAGTATACACTTATATAGCAATTTTAAAATTTTTATCAAAACTTTATTCTTCTCTTTGCGTCCTTTGCGGTTCGTTATACAAAGACTATTTTTTACGAATCATTTAAAACTTATATAACATAATATTGCATAAATGTACGAATTGGCGGAGTGATATATTGAGTATGAGTAAACTTCGATTGGGTTTGCTTTATTAATCATCGTATATCTAAGGAGTGGCTAATTTAACGCTTTGTGAAAAGCTTTTTGTTCTTTGTTGTTGGTGTAACCAATTTTTTCATAAAACAAGTGTGCTTCTTTACGTTTAACGTTTGAACGTACTTGAACACCTTCGCATCAAACTTTATAAGCCCACTCTTCTATTCGCTGCATTAAAAGCTTTCCAATTCCATTATTTCGGTAGTTTTCGTCTACAACTAAACCATGCAGTAGTGCTTGGGTTGGCATAAGTATTAATTCATAAATATGTGCTTGTGCCCAACCTATCACATATTCATTTGCTAAAGTTGCAACATAGAAGATGTAAGAATCATCGTTTATAATTTTGCTTAAGCGTTGCTTGAGTTGTTCTCGTGTGACAGAGTATCCAAGTTGTTCGCAAAGAATTGCTATTCTTTCTGCATCTTGAATCGTAGCTTGTCTGATTTGAACTTGGTTGCTAATAGCTTGATTAATCATCGGATTTATGATATTGCTATAATCAGGAATTGGTGCGTGACTATAATCAGGAATTGGTGCGTGACGCTACAAGTCTTATAATTATGTTGAGGTTTTTTATAGCGTCACGCACCCTACGTGATGACCCATAATGTTTTATCTTGTTGCCACGTTATAAATTTCTTTGACTAAATCTACTTCGATAACATATGGTTCTACTGGACGTTTAAATAGCTTCATTTGCCCTGTTTCATTTTTCTTTAAGTTTACATGACAAAACCACTCTTCATTATTCTTCTGGGGATAATCTAGATGATAATGGTATAAACCCCAACGACTTTCTCGACGATACAAGGAAGCGCGCGCTGCCATTTCTGCACAGTCGCGAATAAAATGCACTTCCATACAGCGCATTAATTCATGAGCATCACGGGCGCCCATTTGCTTTAATGTTTCATGGTAGCGAACAAAATGATTTAGCCCTATTCCCATTTTGTAACCTGATTTTGGCGGTTGCAAATAATCGTTAACTACTCGTCGTAATTTATACTCTACCTGAGTATGAGGAATACCGTTAGGTTGATTCAATGGTTCGTAAATTCTTGCTTTTTCTGCTTCTAAAAATTCTACATCAGGTTGCAAATGTTCTAAGTGTTGGATGTAGTCTACTGCATTGATCCCCGCTAAACGACCAAATACAAAGGCGCCAATCATATAGTTATGAGGGACGCTTGCCATGTCTCCCGCTGCGTACAATCCTGGTACTGTTGTTTCTGCTTTCTCGTTCACCCATACTCCAGAAGCACTATGTCCACTGCATAACCCTATTTCTGAGATGTTCATTTCTATACCGTGAGTACGGTAGTCTTCACCTCTACCCTCGTGAAAGCGTCCTCGGCTTGGTCGCTCATTTGACCATAATATAGATTCAATTTCGGAAATTGTATCTTCATCTAAGTGGGTCATTTTTAATTGAATTGGTCCCTTGCCAGAGTTTAATTCTTTCCAAATCTCTAACATCATTTGACCGCTCCAATAATCACAATTTATAAAGCGGTATCCTTCAGAGTTGGCAGTATAGGCGCCAAAGGGGCCTGCAACATATGCACAGGCAGGACCGTTGTAATCTTTTATTAGTGGGTTGATTTGGAATGATTCAATATTAGTAAGTTCGGCGCCTGCATGATACGCCATTGAGTAACCATCTCCCGCATTTGTCGGATTTTCGTATGTTCCGTAAAGATACCCAGATGCAGGTAATCCTAATCTACCGCAGGCGCCTGTACAGAGAATTACTGCTTTGGCTTGAATGACTACAAAATCTCCACCTCGCACGTCAAAACCAACTGCACCAATAGCTCTACCGTCTTTTACCATGACTCGTGTTGCCATAACACGGTTTGTCACTTGTACTTTGTGGCGTTTTACTTGTCGGGTCAGAATGGTTTTTAGGTCTTTACCTTCTGGCATGGGCAGTACGTATTTACCTACGCGATGCACTTGCTTGACATCATAATTTCCTTGAGGGTCTTTTTGGAATTTAACGCCCCAACTTTCTAGTTCTTGAATCGTTTCGTAACCTAAGAGAGCAGTTTGATAAACGGCTTTTTGATGTAAAATTCCATCGTTCGCAATGGTAACTTCACGGACGTATTGTTCTGGGGTGGAATAACCGGGAATGACGGCTGTATTTACTCCATCCATTCCCATTGCAATGGCGCCACTGCGGCGAATATTTGCTTTTTCTAAAATTAAGACTTCGGCATTGGGATTTGCCTGTTTGGCTTTAATACCTGCCATTGTACCTGCTGTTCCACCACCAATGACTAGCACATCTGTTTTGATATATTGAGTATTCATGTTTATTACCCTATTTGTTGATTTTGGTTTTTATCGCGATATGAAAATATATTTTTATTTTGTTGGTGGAGGTTTACAAATTTCAACAGTTGTCGAAATTATGGCTGTACTAATTATCAAAGTCGCCAAGCGAAACACCCCTTGAAATCCTGCTAAAATCGCGGATGGCGGCGCCACAACAATATCCTTTCCTGGTGAAACTTTAGTACTAATTGCAGTAAATAATGCACCCATCAGAGACATTCCAATTGTCACACTGGAGGCGCGCGTTAGCCCTAATAAGCCAGATGTAATACCTAAGCGCTCCTGTGGTACTGACCCCATAATGTTACTTTCATTTGACGCTCGAAAAATTCCAACCCCCGAACCTAGCAAGAAAAAGTAAAGCCCGTAGTTTAGGTCAGTTTGATTACCGTTGAAGGCACTAATTAAAAGACAAGCAGCAAATATCAGGCAAAGTCCCATCAAGCAGACTAACTTCGAGCCAAAACGGTCGGAGAGTCCCCCTGCTATCGGGGAAGTCAGCGCACTTGCCACTGGCAACACTGCTATTAATAATCCAACTTTCGCGCTAGGATAGTGCATCACGCCTTCTAAAAAAAACGGGATAATTAGCGAGATTCCAGACAGAACTATGAATACCAGCCATCCACTTAGTAACCCCAAGCTCAATGGCAAACTGCGAAACAGCGATAGCTCTACTAAGGGATGCTTGAGTTTTGATTCCAGCAACAAAAAACTCATAAAGGCAACCGCTGCAAAAGACAGTAATGTGATTGCACTAGTGCTGCTAAATCCTTGACGTTGCCCTTGAGTCATCCCCAAGGCAAAACTGCTCATCGTGAATAGCGCCAACAATGCCCCAATTGTATCAAAGCTCTCCCGACGCTTTGAGCGGATAGAGGGTGGTATCACTCGAAAAACTAGCAAACTTGCAATAATCCCCAACGGTACATTTACCCAAAATATACTGCGCCAGCCCAGCCAGCCTAATAAAAAGCCTCCAACAGAGGGTCCAAGCATAATCCCCAGCGCTAACACGCTACCAATCGTCCCAATAGCTCGACCGCGCTCCTCAGTGGGGAGAATTTCTGTAATAATTGCTAACCCCAGCCCAGTGATGAACACTCCTCCCATACCCTGAAGTGCCCGCAAGCTTATCAATACCTCCATACTAGACGCAAGCCCACACAGTAAAGAACTGATGGTAAACAGTAACAATCCGCCCAAATAGAGGGGTTTCTTGCTGTAAATGTCGCCTAGCCGTGTTGCCGCTAAAATGAACCCAGAACGCACCAAATGGTATGCCAAGATTGCCCACTGAGCTTTAGGAAAGTCGCTGTGAAGTTCCTTTACCAGAGTCGGCAACGCTACGTTAATGATTCCTCCATCCAGAGACGCTATCAGAATACCCAGTCCGACGGCTAGCAAAACCCAGCGTTTTTGTGAGTCAGTTAATGTGGACGGTTGGGTGGGAGAATGTATCAATTTCCAGCCTCCTGATTTTTTGTCTGATAAGGTAACGCTTGCACCTCAATGACGCGATGCCGAAAAATCTAAGGTTATGTAGCTTTTGAGAGCGCACGCAGTAAAACTACTTCAATTATATTACGGTATGTTTATCAATATACCGTTGATTATAAATTCGGGGATGCGAGATATAGATGTTTGCAAACTATATATAGTTACGATATGACAAAACAGTTCCCATCCGCGATAAATCTCTATCTACTCGAATAAAAAATAAACTACCATCATCTGTTACATGTCTGGGACTAGTGGCAAAGCTGGGACAATAGGCAAAGTGGTCTTTTTCAAAACGGTGATCTCCAATATCGCAGTATCCAGAAATGCAATATCCCTCTTCGTTGTAAGATTGAATCATTGAATTGATACCATCGTAATGTGGTAAAATAGCAAGCAGCCATGTTCCACCCCCGTTAGGGTGTTTTCTCAGATATTTCTTTTTTGCTACCTCAAATTGAACTGTGTCTGTTTTATCCCACGGTAACAATTTGCTGTCTAATGCTGGAATAAATTCGTTTAACCTTGCACTTGGATGATTATTTTGTGAGTTTTGATATCTTAATGGAACTGACCCGTTTTCCATCCAAAGAATTTCTAATTCTTCCCTACCAATAACTTTAATTGAACCAACTCTCACTCCTGCAGGAATAAAAGAGTAGCCATGCTTGTTTAATTGCCAATCCCCTATTTGAATAGTACCTTTAAGTATAAAAATTTCTAAATCAGCAGTAAATATACCAGCAGGTGCTTCAAACTGAGACGGTAAATATACTACAGAAGTAGACGCACCAGAATTATGCCATGTTAATAATCGACGTTTTGCTGATGTTACGCTTTTTGGCATACCATCAATTTGCCACTCCTGTTCTTCGGCAACATTTATGTGAAAAAATTGATATTCACCAGGTAGATATTCTTGAGTAATAGCGGTGCTTCTTCCTGATAGGTTCAAACGTCCTGTGCCATCTCCACCCCAATCTTCTTTGATGAACTTTACATCTAAAAAGTCATCAGTCTCTTGTACAATTGTTTTATTGTATTCTTTTTGCATGTTAATCAAGCTCACCTTAAATGCTTTTTTGCGTAAAAATCTAATGATAGATGATTATCTCATGCGAGAGCTACCTAAACCGAAGAGTTGAAAATTTAACTTTTTTCTAACTGCCTTATACGTTCTATTTGCTGAAGGTTCCACTCATCGTTTGAATATGTCGTAGCAAACCAAGCATCTAAAATTTCTTTTGCAACTGCTTCTGTGGTGGCACGAAGACTCAATACTAGTACATTGGCGTGATTCCAAATACGGGCGCCACGAGCAGTTTCTGCATCATGACATAAAGCCGCGCGTATTCCTGAGACTTTATTGGCAGCAATGGATGCTCCTGTACCAGTCCAGCAAAAAACAATACCTTCATCCGCTTTATCGTTTGCTACGGCAAAAGCAACTTTACTACAACTAAGAGGCCAATCTACTTCAGATTCATTTTCCAGTAAGGAACCAAAAGCAAGAACTTCATGCCCACGCTGTTTCAGTTCTTCTATCACCTTGTCTGTTAAGTACGTGCGTTCATCACTGCCAATAGCAATTTTCATATATATCTATGCTGTAATGTTTTTATTTTGGGCGCCTGCATAAGAAATAATCTATAACCTGTGATTACAAGCTATAGATGGCAACATAATACTACTATATGTATATCAAGATAATGTATTTTCAACCAAAATTCATAGTATTAAGCATTTAAAAGTAAAATTCCAACGTGTACTAAGTATAAATTGTGTTAATATTTTTATACGCTTAATGGCTATTATAGTTGCAAATACAGTATTATTGAAAATTTATTTACGTGATTTTACGCAACAAAAATATTTAATATTACCTGCTACTTACTTAGTATATGCTTACAAACTTTCCCTTGATTCTTAAATACTACGTACAAATATATTACATTTTTTCAACAAAAGAATGAAGGTTACCCTTAACCCTAACACTCCTGAGTCCGTTAGTCGAGAAGCAATTGCAAGACAAGCTAATAACGCTATTCAATTAGAATTTAGTGAGGCGCCTGGTAAACAATTCTAGGTTAAAATCAGCTATCAGGATGCTGTAATTACTGAGGAATTTATCTTTTAAATTCAACAACTTTATGAAATTATTTAGAATTTCGATTCCTGACGCACGGAAGATGTCAGGGTTCAATTTGCTTCATTCATCTGGGGGTTACATTATATAAATAAGGTTGAATATAAAAGCTTATACAGTTGTGAAAAATATCTACTCTCATTGAACTTTTGAATGACTAGACTTAAGTATAGTTTTATATTTCACGGATATGCTAGAATAAGCAAGATATTTTCGTAGTCCCAACGTTTTTTTATATTTCAATAAATAATTATGTTAACAAGTGAAAGGCCAACAAAATCAACCTCAGATAGAACTTATGAATCGAACGTTGACATCTTGAAGCGTAAGCAAACCCATTTTGTTTTGTGGCGCCCTCTAATTATAAACCCTGCTCCAAAGCTTTTTATTGGAAAATTCTATCAACCATTGTCTGAATTTAAAGAATTTCCCCTTATTAATAATCAAGCTGATTTTCCGGAATTATGGGAAATTGCTGCTGCTGAGTGTGAGTTAGAAGAAGGGGAAGTTTACTGTTATTGGTTCAAAGTTGTAAACACAGATGCTTACAGTTCAGACAGCCATAACGAAATTCTTTACTGTACAGACCCAATGGCGTTTACTATAGACCGAGACCATCGTTGGGATAACCTTGTACCTAAAGATGTTCCTTCCAAAATGCTCCCTATTTCCAAGTCTTACCCTGCCAGTGTTATCCTTTATCAAGGAGGTAAGTTAGTTGCTTGCGACCCAAATAAGCAAACAGCAGATTGGAGCAATGACCCTGAAAAAGCAACTTTACCTGTTAATAACAAAATAGTTATCTACGAATTACCTACTCGTTGGAGTCACATTTCCTCTAAATCTGTTGATGGAATTTATATAGGTAATGGAACTTTTCAAGATGCTTTGGCTCTCATAGTACCAGAAAAGACATCGCCAACTTTCCCAACAATCGCTGCCCTAAATAACCGCGCGCATCTATTAGAGTTAGGGATCAACGCTCTCGAACTACTACCTCCAGCAGACAGTACCCAACCGGATGCATGGGGTTACGGTACTGCAAATTACTTTGCTCCTTATTACTTCCTCGGTTTGGCGCCTGGTAACTCACAATCAACAGCATCTTATGATCTTACACATCTAATAAAAACTTGCCACCAAAACGGGATTCGCTTTTTTAAAGATGCGGTTATGGCGTTCTGCTATAGTATGCCGTACCGTAATATCAATTACCTCGATTTCCTAATCAAGTACAGTAATCCAAACGACCCAAATTACGACCCCGAACAAGCTGGACGTGATGGTTTTGGTGGAGATTTGATCAAGTACCGTTATTCGGTGCAGGGATATAATCCGATTACAGGCGAAAAATCTAACATCTATCCATCGCGCGAGTTTTTAAAAGCGTATATATATCATTGGATGGATTATTTCCGTATCGACGGATTGCGTTTAGATAGTGTGAATAATATTAACGATTACGATTTTTTGCAAGAACTTAAAGACTTCTCCCGAAATTTCTGGCGCCAACAGGGAGGACGGGACGATAATTTTTTAGTCGTTGGTGAAGAATTGAGCGAACCAATGGCAATTATTAACCAAAATCGTTTGGATGGAATGTGGCACGAAAGGTTTAAGCAAATTGTTAGACAAGTAATACTAGGTAAAAGCTGGGGTGGATACAGTTTTGAGGAAAGTGTTCGCAAGATGATTGACTGTAAACTTTTGGGGTTTAGGGATGGTACTCAAGCTATCAACTATATTACTTCTCATGATGTAGGTGGTATGGGCAATGAGCGTCTTTACAACTGGTTAGATTTTGCGCGCGTTTCTCAAAAAGAACAACGTGCTAAATTAGCTTTTGTTTGCTTATTAACTGCCGTTGGTATTCCAATGATTCTTGCTGGAGAAGAATTCGTTGATGAAATGGAGCCAATTAATTTTGACACTAATATTCCTGAAGGCAAGCGCAATGATATAAAACAAGTAGACCCAGTGAACTTTGACCGTTTAAATGATGATTGGAGACAGCGAGTATTTCATTACGTAGCTCGACTGGTCAAATTCCGAACTACCTCAAATGCCCTAGCTGTCAACGACACTAATTTTATCCATGTTGACTTTAACGAAGGTAAACGTGTTATTGTTTGGCAAAGAGGTATAGGGGATGAGCTTGTAATTGTTATTGCCAATTTTTCTGATTGGGGTACTGTAGACCCAACAAATCCCAATTCTCAGTATGTAGTTCGCAACTGGCCAAACCTTCCTCAAGGTAAAAAATGGCGTGAAATAACTCAAGAGCGGGATGTAAGTGTAGAATGGGCAGGTAAGGAGCCTTTAATGCCTTGGGAAGCAAAGGTTTATGCTACTGTTTAATGTTAAAAAATTGTAGAGACATCATATTTTGATTGCCTCCACATATATATATTGAATCAAAACGCACTCGCACGCGCGATAATTCAGTTTTATTATTCCTCAGTCGGCTCAGATGGCGGAATTTCGTTTAGTATAAGCTGAAATTCCTGTACAGAAGCTGTTGTAATTGCTTGCCTCAAAAGGTTCTCCAGTACATCTATATCCTCTATTGTCTTGAGACGGTCACTAACTTGTGGTGATACAGTTCCAAACCGCACTTCTAAAGCTGTGACAACTGATTTACGGCCAGTTTTCACCATACCATCTATTTCAAAATCTGTATAAAAAGGCACTGTTCCGTTCCTCCACCCAACCTACAAAAGTGAATAAGTTAATATTGCTGAGACTAATTATCTATTAGGACACTAAATCAGTCAAAAAAATATGCAATCCCAAACTGACCTACTTCAAACCTATATTAAAGAAATTGGCAAGATACCTTTGCTAACACATGAGCAGGAAATTTTCTTTGCACGGCAAGTTCAGCAGATGATGTCTATACTTGCTGCTAAAGAACAACTTGCTGTTAAATTAAAGCGTACACCAACACTCAAAGAATGGGCAAATCAAATAAAACTAGATGAACACGTATTACATCAACAGCTACAGTCAGGTCAAAAAGCCAAGCATAAGCTCATTTTATCTAATCTACGTTTAGTAATAATGATTGCCAAACAATATCAAAAACGGAACCTAGAATTTTTAGACTTGATACAAGAAGGAACTTTAGGTTTAGAAAGAGGAGTTGAAAAATTTGACCCAAGTCTTGGATATAAGTTTTCAACCTATGCTTATTGGTGGATTCGTCAAGGAATTTCGCGCGCTGTTGTCCAAAAAGGACGTACAATTCGCTTACCAGTTCACGTACATGAAACACTAAACAAGGTTAAACGCGCGCAACGTGAATTATCTCAACAACTCGGTCGTATCCCTACCACCAACGAAATTGCTCATGCGCTTTCTTTACAACCTACTCAAATTAGAGAATGTTTGGTGTTAAATTGTCAATCTGTCTCTCTAGACATTCGAGTTGGATTAGAACAAGATACATTATTACAGGATTTAATCGAAGATAGTAGACCTTCTCCCGAAAGTGAGCTTGTTGAAGAATCTAACTATCAAGATGTTAAAAACTTATTATCACGTTTGTCTCCTCAACAGCAGGAAGTACTAACCTTACGTTTCGGTTTGGTAGATGGACGTACACTAACTCTTGCACAAGTTGGTAAGCATTTGGGTCTTAGTAGAGAACGAGTTCGACAAATTCAGAAACAAGCACTTACCTTTTTACGACAGTATATCCAGGAATTATAAATTATTATAAATTATTATATCTAAATATTATATCTGGTTCAGTACACCAGTTTTGACTATCGCGATAAAAATTTAGAATAGACTTAAGTAACCCACATCGTTTATAGGTACTACGAATTTCACTAATTCCTGCAAACAATGAAACAATAATAGTCAAACCAGCAACAAACCCAAAAATAGTCAAGTTGCGTTGTAATTTTCGCCTTTTGTCTTCTTTGACTCGGCGCCTAATACTTTCAGTAATATAATCTCGCTCAATAAAGGTTAATTCTTCTTTGCGTCGAAAATACCAATCTCCAGCAATCGAAAGCTGTGTACCGTGCAATAATGAATCTGGATTTTTCTGATTTTTTTTCCAAAAACGCGCGTCTTGCTTGAGTCTCTCTTGCCAAGTCCGAAACGAGCGGTTATTTTCGATCCATTTATGCAAAGTTCCCCATTCTTTAATTAAAGCTTCATGGACAATTTCTACTGTTTCAATACCGTTAGTTTCGTCCCTTCCTGTCATTACTAAACGCTCTGAAACTAATTGTTGTAGCAAGTCCCAATTTTGACAACCTATTTCCTCATAGGTTGCTACCCTTCGTATATCTTCTGTCCCTGCTCCTGGGCTGACTAATTGAATAAATATTCGTTCTGCTTTATATATATTTTTGTTATCCTGCAATTGCAATTCCTTTAAAACGTTATCCGCATGTTTTGTTAAAGCTTTTTCTAAACCACCAATTTCTTCATAAGCTTGGTGAGTCAAATACCAATTTTCTTGTTTATCCCACAACTGCTTCAATGCAAATTGTAACAAAGGTAAGCGTCCGGGATGATTGCCCAAATCATTAAGTAATTTTTGAGTTAATCCGGGATGCAATTCTACTTTCATTTTTAACGCTGGTTTTTCAATTGTATCTTTTAACTCCTGGTAATTCATTGGCGCCAGTAACAAAGGAGCATATTCTTGCAAAGCTGTACCTAATAAAGATTTTTGTAAAATATCCAAAAAATCAGCCCGCAGTGTTACTAAAAATGTAAAATTGGGTGTATACTTAATAGCAAAAGATAAAGCTTTTAAAAAACTCTGACGTTCAATGTTAGGAGCCAATGTAAAAAGTTCTTCAAACTGGTCGGCAATTATTACCAAACGCCAATATCCCGAAGCTGAAATTATAGCTTGAATGTAATCACATAACTGTGTCTCATCATTAATGTCTAGGGGGGGAGAATTTAAAGCAACTGCCAAGTTCTCAAACGGTTTATTACCCGGACAAAAACTAACTACCCCCACATCGCGCGCGGTTCGTAACTTTGGTATTAACCCCGCAGACACAACGCTGGACTTACCGCTTCCAGAGGCGCCAATTAAACTCACTAAAGGTTGATTACAAACAGCTTCTAGCAAGTCAAAAATAAACTTCTCCCGACCAAAATAAAATGGTGCATCTTCTTCTCTAAATGCAGCAAAACCCTGATAAGGATTATCAGGGAGTTTGCCAGTTAGTCCACCTAAATCTGACCAAGATAGCGGATATTCAATCGTATTTTTACAAATAATTGGTAGCCAAGTTATACCAGGTAGCTCCTTTTCCAAATTCGCAAGCTCACACAGCTTATCTCTCGCTTCCTCCATAGCAGAAAATAAACATCTACCACTTACAAAAGAACTTAAAAAGTATTCAATAAACTTTTGAGCGATTACATCTGGTACAACCTCTCGCCATACAATAATGTAAGGCAAATTTAATTTTGTTAATTGCGTTGCTAAACCTAAACCATCGCAAGAATTAAATATTGCTAACTTTAAACCCTTCTTAACTGCGGCGCCTAAAGTTTTTTTTATATCTATCAAACTTAAGCTCTCGTGGTGATTAATATTAATTACCCCTGCTTGACCCAAGCTGTTGGTATTGCTATGACCTGCAAAAAACAAGATATCACAAGGTTCGTCCCAAAGCTTATTAAAATCAGCACGACTTGGTTCGGTAAGACAAGTTAATTCTGTCCCTTTTTTCTTTAACTTTAAGAGCAATTCTTTATCTGCGTGAGTATTAATACCTTCACTATCACCAAATATACTGACAACCCTTACCCTTCTAATTTTGTTACAGTTGGATTCAACAATAGTATTAATTTTATTAGAACTAAAACAAAGCGCCGCTTCAAGCGTATAATTTTTTCTAAACTTAGTCTCAGTTGAGTAATTTTGAAACCCCTTAAACTCAGATGGAACAGATTTTTGCACCACTTGTGGCACTAAACTGTTACTCGAAAACCGCTATCGTGCTACTAAATTTCTTGGCGCCGGTGGTATGGGGAGAAATTTTCTAGCTGTTGATGAACGCACACCTACAAAGAAACACTGTGTAATTAAACAGTTTTTCCCGGCGCCTCAAGTTCTAAACTATCCGACTGCGTATCAAAAATCGGTAGAATTGTTTAATACTGAAGCTAAAATGTTAGACGCTCTTGGGGATAAGTCTACACAAATTCCCCGTTTGCTAGCACACATTGAGCAGGACACGCGCCTGTATTTTGTGCAGGAATTTATTGATGGACATAATTTATTACAGCAATTGCAACAAAATGGAAATTACACTGAACCTCAAATTTTTGAGCTATTAGCTAATTTACTTCCTGTAATGCAATTCATTCATAAGCAGGGTGTAGTTCACAGGGACATAAAGCCAGAAAATATCATGTATCGCCAAAATCATCAATTGGTGTTAATTGATTTTGGTATTTCTAAAGAACTAAGCAGTACAGTAATGACAATGGGGACAACTGTCGGAACTATAGGATATGCGCCTCCAGAACAAATGACTTATGGCGAATCCTATCCGGCAAGTGATATTTATGCTTTGGGCGCCACATGTATTTATTTGCTAACTGGCACTTCCCCCAGCCTTCTTTATGACTCTCGGGAAAAACGTTGGATATGGCAAGATGTACTCGTATCACAAGGAGTAACTATTAGTACTCAGCTTACAAAAATTTTGGATAAGATGCTAAAAGAAGATATCCGACAACGCTATCAATCAGTAGAAGATGTTTTACAAGACTTGCAAAATCAAGTAGTTGTAGTATCTTATCCAGCATCAGCACCGTCATATCCTCAAAATAATAATAAACTAAAAATTCCCTTACTAGCAAGTATAGCTATTTTAATCCTCGGTATAGGAGGATATGGGTTGTTTCGGCAGATACTAACAAGTTCACAAAGTTCTCAAGCAGTTCTTCCTTCTGGAAGTTACCGGGACTCTTGTAGTAATATTAGATTTTCAGGTACTTATGTTTCTACTAACAATGCTTCTCCTGTTCCCAGAGACTTAGAAGCAGAGTGCAAAAGTATACGTGGTGAATGGGTAGTTACAAAATTGTCAGAATATTATAACTGCAAACCCAATACTATTGTGAATGCAGACGGGCGATTGGTTTGCCAGCGCTCTCGGTAAAAATATACATATACCTATAAAATCATATATACAATACGTTTAGTTTCTAAAACGAAAAATTATTCGGCGCCGCTTTCTTATATAGCAATCCTATCTGAGTTGTGAAAATCGTGTATACCAGATTCCCGACTTCTTTGAGAAGTCGGGAATCTTATTTTTCACTTCGGATTTAGGATTGCTATATATGTGAGTGCTTTCAAGTTTTGATGCAGCATGGCGCCTAAAAACTCGAAGTATATTTGCGGAAAGTAGTGCTTATGAGATGTATTATTTTATAGTCCTGTAAATGGGTGGAAGACAAGTTAGATTACGACAATCTATAAGTACGTTGCGCTTGTCCTGTTGCGGCGCCTACTAAAGTGTGTCAAATAAATAGTTTCAGTAAGTCAAGTAGAATTATGGCTCAAAGTAAAATTTCAAAAGAAAAATTGGCACGTTGGCTCGTAGTGAAGTTTCTATCTTTACTAGGAATAATATATTTACTATATATATTAGCATTATCTATTAAACCTGATAACCGATTATCATTAACAGAAGTAGCAATATTTGTAATTATACTTATTTTTAACTCGGAGATTGCCGAGAAAATAGAAGAGATATCATTTGGCGACTTAAAAGCTAAATTTACCAAAGTTCAAAAAGAACAAGAAAAACAAAGAGTAGATATTGAGACTCTTCAGTTTTTAGTTAATAGGTTTGTAACCAAAGAAGAATTATCTCATCTAAAAAATTTAGCTAATGAAAAATCAGAAGATAAATACTGGATTAATGATGAAGTCAGAAGAGAATTAAGGCATTTAAGAGGATTAGGGTTAATCAAATCTCTTCCAGAAAAATATATAGCTCAAATGCAACAACAGGTTAACCTTAAAGAGTACGTTTGCATCACCCCTGAAGGACGAGCATATTTAGATATGAGAAAATCAGAATTAAAGGACACTTCTTCAAAAAACGAAGTTTCTGAAACCTGAAACTCTATTTCAGGCGCCTACCCAGTTAGATACGAATCATCATCTTTTTGCTCCCAAATAACTTCAAATAAGATTTTTACGAATAAACAAAAACTATGCCTAAAAGTAAACCTCCAATCATCCAGCCTTCTTTGCCACGACGGTCGCGGTGGTCTTACTGGGTGTTTGTCCCGCTCTGCGCGCTTATATACACTGTGTTCTGCTTTACTTTTATTATGGCTGCTTGGGGTCTGCGCGGTGAATCGAAGCCGTGGTGGTATGTTGTGACCCAGCTGCTGACAATACCGGGCGTGTGGTTGCCTCCTTACATCGGCGCACCATTATGGGGTGGAATTATGGGTTTCGCCCTCATCCGACTGAACCGACGGATTCAAAGCCAGCCGCCGTCGCTGAACTTGGATAGATAAACTAACTCATCTAAAAAATAGCGGTTTGAGTGTTTGTGGTAACAATTTCCGACGTTTCGACCATCCACATCTGGTAAAAGTGGTGCCACTCGCGAATGGTAAAATTAAGTATAAGCGAGTAATTATCGGCACCTGTTATGATATGAACTACTATCTATATTTATAAGTTTAAGTGCGAAGTTAGTAGAACATATGGATATGTGCTACCAAGTGTAATGATTAGTACTACTTTCATTGCTTACTAAGTATTTAGCGCAAAAAAAGCGCTATTTTACCGAGTAGATTTGTATGATTAGTTTATTTTTGATACAGCCTTATACTGCTTTCCTATTTGGAAGTATATGGAGAACAGCAGTTTTAGAATTCTTAAATCCCCATATTTGGTACTACTGGCTAACTTCATTAATAATACTTTTATTTTATTTTTTATATGGCGTGTCCTATAATTTTATAATTTTAAACGCCAACGTTACAAAATTAACGACATAGACCACTAACTATAGTTTATATTAATACTTTTTGAATGAAAGAGTAACGAGTATAGATACCCCAACATCAACAGAAAATTGTTTTAGTGAGTACTAAATCTGCACTTTTGAAAGCACGCTTCGGTGTAGAAGGCGCCTGCTTGGGTAGAAGCTATCCAAAAACTACCACAATCCCAGTTAAAACAAGCATAAACTCTATACCCTCCTATTATTTGGGAGGGTCTCTTGCCAATCATGCTGTGGGTATGATGAGCGAGTTTCTAATTGCTCTAATACGGAAGTTGGCTGCCTATAATCGTTTGCAGATAACTCTAAATTAAAGGCAGTAAACATAGATTGCAACGAACTTTTATCTACAGGTTCGGTGCGTCCCAATATCTTGGAGATAGTGTGCAGGGCTAAGTTAGTACGCGCGCTCAGTTCTTCCAAAGTAAAATTGTTTCCAGCATTCTCTTCAAACTCGGCAGTAGCTTTGGCGGATTGGAGCTTGTTGATAGGGGCGATCGCACTTTTGGTGATGGGGTTGATGTGGGCGATCGCACTTCTGGTAATGGGGTTAATTTAGGCGATCGCACTTTTGGTGATGGGGTGGATGTGGGCGATCGCTTTTGGTGATGGGGTGATGTGGGCGATCGCACTTGTGATGATGAGGTTGATGTGGGCGTTTGATCGCCCTTGTTTATTTACGAAAGCCTTAAGTTGAAATTAACTTGCGAAAGTTGCCTTGTGTCAATAAGGGAAAGTACGCAAACTGGAATATGTAACAACTATTAAGCAAGAAAAAATGCTCATGAAGAAAGTAATTCTAGTTTGTTCTCTATTTGCTGCTCAGATAGTGTTTGCTCCAGCTTTTGCTGTTCCAGCAGGAAGCTACACTCAGACTTGCAACAATATTAAAACTCAATTTTTTCCTGACAGGAGTTCCATTTTGACAGCAGATTGTCTAAATCTAGGTCATAAACGAGTAAGTACAAAATTAGTAAATTATCATAATTGCAAACCAGGTACAATTGATAATAAGGACGGGAGATTAGTTTGTCAGAGCCTCTTCTTTTAGCTAAGTAGGTAATGGCAAACTAAACGTGAGTGATCGCACCCCTAATATTCATATTCTCATAAATGTGATCGCTCTCTCTCCAACTGTCTCAAAGAAGCGATCACACCTTTGGTGTTCATAGTTGAATATTTAGTTAATTCTCCTGTTTTGTTTAAGCTGAACTTCCCCCCAAGTAAAAAAAGCTAACTTTTATCCAGAGCGACTTTCAACGTTTTTTGAATCGCCCTTACTGGGTACAATTGTCAAAGGGTCTTGCGAAGCGAGCTTGAGGCGTTGACCCCCAATTTTTAGCTTACCCTAGTTGTACCAATAGTTCCAGGGCTTACATCGGTACGCTAATATGTGCATCGAACCCTATATTGATTACATAGTAAGGGTTTAAGAGCAATTTAGTACATTCGCACAGGGCAGTTCAGTTTAAGTCCCGTTAATTATTCTTCGTTCTTGCAAACTTAGACTAGGAAAAATCAGATGTTAAATCAACGTCTTTTAGCTGCTATTTTGGCTGTAACAACTGTGACAACTAATGTTGTTGTTAATGTTTCTGCTTCTTACGCTAAAAATAGTACAAATTTTAAATTTCTTGCTCAAAGAAATCAACTAAAATGGGTAGAAGTTCTTGACTATGTTAATAAAGCGATAGACGATCTAAAAAAAGTTCACGACTTTGACATACCAGGAAAATTGCAAAGTTTGCAACAGCTTGCAGAAAATACGATTCGTCAAGAGAAAGGTAATGAATAAGCTCCTACAAATATTACTAATGAACTGAAACAAGTTCTTAATAGTATTGATGTTAGTAAATTCAATTCGGATGTGAAGTCTGATGTTATAAAGCTTAGAAAAAAGTTGAATAGAATGTAGTCTTCACAATAGTAAGAGAAATAGTTGAAAAAAAAAAACACCAGTGTTAAAATCTGGTGGTTTTTTACTTCTGGTAAATCAGCTTCACTCAAACAAGGCTATCGGGCAAATCTTCAAGGTTTGAAGCCATCGCTCTCTTACCAAGCGTCTCAAACAAGCGATCGCATTTTTGGTGATGGGGTTGATGTGGGTGATCGTGCTCGTTTTTTTGACGAAAGTCTTAAGTTGAAATTAACTTGCTAAAGTTGCCTAGTGTCAATAGGAAAATTTTTGCATATAGAATTTATTAATTCAAAGGAAGTTTTTTGATATGTCCCATTCTAATTTTTTGGTCTCCAAGGCTGTCATTGGTTCTGCCATATGTTTACTGGGGCTAGCAGGAGCAATGTCCATAAATTATTCAGATGAAGCGTTTGCAGGTGACGTGCCTAATAAATCTCTCTTACTTGGTCAGAAAACATCTAATTTTGTTTTAATTTCCACTCCACTAATAGCTCAATTTAATGACCCTAGTCTGGGTTCAAATTCCAGTCAAAACTCATGGTATTGCTCGGGTACTAATAGAAATTATATGTATTTTCGTCGTCATCAGTTTAGTCCTGATGTTCATGTAAGCTATAATCCTGCGAACCCAGCAGAAACACACGTTACAATGGGACAATATAATAGACGGCAAGGAAGGGAAATAAGATTTTATTATTACCCTTTAGGAAATGGTGGAAATGGTAGTTTTAACGAAAGTGCAAGGAGAAGTTCTGACGTACAAAGAGCGTTAATGACAGTATGGATAAATTTTAGAAATAGTGTTCTTTCACCGAATAGTGTTCCACCACCAAGTATTTGTCGAAACGGAAGACACCGTGAGTTGTAATTAGCCTTTTTTCGACTTTTGGGAATATTAGTGCGATCACGTTAAAGAGGCGAGTGCCTCTCTGAGTAAATGCTTTCATTATTGCGTATCCCCCATCTCCCTTGAAAAAAATCACGCATTGATTTACATAAGCAGAACTTGGTGGGAAAGTATTAAGAATAAATACTTCGTTGCCTAAAAAACCGATGAATCACGATTCGGATCTAACACTGCCTAACAATGCTTCCTGCACCCCAACACTAGAACGCAATACGTTGAAATTGCAACACGCGATCGCCATGTCTATCGCCGCAATGTCTCCAGTCGGTTCCATCTTTATTAACACCATCCCTCAAGCCGGACTTGTCGGAGCAGCGATACCCTTGTGCTATGTCATCGGGTTTATAATTGCTTTGCTGATTGCTCACCAAATCAGCTTGATGGCAGCCGAGTTTCCCACAAGCGGCTCGCTGTATACTTTTGTCACTCAGGGATTGGGCGTGCGTTGGGGCTTTCTTGTGGGTTGGTTTAGTTTGATTGCCTTTGGCGTGACAATTCCTACTGTCGTGGTGTTAATGAGTGCAACTCTTCAAGATTTATTTTTGCGTTGGTTTAGCGTACACCTAGACTGGACAATTTGGTATGGCATTTTTAGCGCGATTGTATTTGTGGTTTGTTACCGAGGCATTCGCTTCTCGCTACAGTTAGATTTTACACTCTTGATATTTGAAATCGGTGTTTGTTTATTGCTCGCACTCATCGTGCTGGTGCAAGCGGGTAAAACTGGACAAATGACGATTGCACCGTTCACGCTACAAAAACTACCTCCAAACAGCAATTTGGTTCCCGGTATAGTTTTATCAATCCTGAGTTTTGTCGGGTTTGAATCAGTAACGACGCTGGGAGAAGAAGTGCAAAAGCCTCGGCAGACCATTCCCAAAGCCATGACAATCTCGCTTGTTTTCGTCGGCGTTTTTTATGTACTGATGGCATATGTAGTGACAATTGGCTATGGCATTAATCAGATGGCGAGCTTTGCCCAAGATACGATACCATTTGATACGATCGCGCGTCGGGTTTGGGGCAATGGCTTGGCGTTACTGATTGATTTTGCGGGTATTATGGCGGGCTGTGCTTGTGCTGTTGCTTTTCTCAATGGATCTGCTCGAATTGTGTATGCAATGAGCCGAGAGGCGCTGTTTCCTGCTTGGTTCGCTCGGATTCACCCCACATACCGCACACCTGCCAATGCAATTTGGGGATTAAGCGGCATGTCGTTAGTCATAGGGCTGGGGCTGGGAATGCTGTGGACACCGATCGCTATATATGGGTTTCTTGGAACCCTGTTGACGCTGGCTGTCCTGATCATTTACGGATTAGTCAGTCTTGCGTGTTGGCGATATTTTTCCATCCAACGTGGCACACGCCACTCCTTGCATTATCATGTGCTACCTTGGCTCTCGATAATCGTTATTCTGAGTATTTTATTGGGCACAGTTTATCCCTCTCCACCAGCACCGCTTAACTTAGCGCCTTACATCATCCTCGTTTGGCTGTTGCTTGGAATGATCGTGTTTTGGTTTCTCCTCATTCGGAAACCCGAAGCCCTGCGTCAAGCAGGCAAAGTATTTCTGGCTCCTGAAACCGAAGTCGATTAGTTACTTCAACTTTCTTCAGTCTGTAAAGTTGAAATTTTCTCATTTTAATATCAACAAGCGATCGCCTACAAACCTACCCAATACCTTCCACAGCCCCCAAAGCTAATAGAGCCGATCGCTGCGCTGGAGTTACCCCTCTGATGTTCATCCCTTCGTAAAGGCGATGTCTACGACGGGCTACGCCTACGCATTTGTAATGATGGGGATGACGTGGGCGATGTCTACGACGGGCTACGCCTACGCTCTTGTTTATTTACGAAAGTCTTAAGTTGAAATTAACTTGCTAAAGTTGCCTGGTGTAAGTAAGAGAAAATCTGCAAACTGGAATCATGTAACGGGAGCATCCAGTTTTGGCAGATCGACTTTTTTAGACCAAGCGTATAGTAAGGTTTCCGGCGCCAAGTACTTATGTTTCTTCCAAAAGTGGATGCTCCCCATGTAACTAAGTAGAAATTACATAATCAAAGGAGAAATTTATTAAACCTGACTTTTTAACTTTAGTTGACATATTACGCTATAGGGCAATCCACCAGCCTGATCAAACAGCATACATTTTCCTTCAAGACGGAGAAAAAAATTTAGTCAGCACAACTTATCAAAAATTGAATGAACGCACACAAGTGATAGCACAAAATTTGCAATCAATATGCCCTGCTGGTTCAAATGCCTTACTGCTCTATCCGCCAGGATTAGATTTTATAGAAGCATTTTTTGCTTGTTTATATGCTGGAGTTGTTGCTATTCCTGCTTATCCGCCTCGTCTTAATCAATCTCTATCCAGACTGCAAGCAATTATTGCAGATGCACAGCCGACTCTAGTGCTTACCACCCAACTTTTAATGTCTAAACTACAACAAAAATTTAAGGAGTTTGAACATTTGCAAACTCTAGACTTGTTGGCAACTAATAACATTAACAATGACTCAGTACAAGAATGGCAACAACCAGTGATAAATAATGACACCCTAAGTTTTCTCCAATATACTTCGGGTTCCACAGGTAAACCAAAAGGAGTGATGGTAAGTCATGGCAATTTGTTGCACAATTTGGAGTGCATTAAGCAAGCTTTTGAACTGACTTCAGAAAGTGTATCTGTGACTTGGCTACCAAGTTTCCATGATATGGGTTTAATTGACGGTATTCTTGAACCTTTGTATACAGGGTATCTTGGGATATTGATGCCACCTACATCTTTTCTTCAACAACCAATACGATGGCTACAAGCAATTTCAAACTACAAAGCAACTCATAGTGGAAGCCCTAACTTTGGATATGATCTTTGTGTTCGTAAAATTACTCTAGAACAGCAAAAAACTCTTGATTTAAGTACATGGCATAGTGCTTATAACGGTTCTGAACCGATTAAGCAAGAAACTTTAGAGAATTTTACAGCTAAATTTCAATCAAATGGTTTTTGTGCGAAATACTTTTATCCTTGCTATGGTCTGGCTGAATCCACTTTAATAGTTTCTGGTGGACTGATTAACAATGAGGCAATTTATTGCCAAATAAACGCAGATTCTTTGGAAAATAATCAAGCTGTAGTTACATCTAAAGAAGTAGAAAAAACTCGGCCATTAGTTGGATGTGGAAGAGGATGGTTAGATACAAAAATTATTATTGTTGATCCAGTCTCACTAAAAAATTGCGCTCCAGATCAAGTAGGCGAAATTTTAGTATCAGGTTCTAGTGTTGCTCAAGGTTACTGGAACCGTCCGCAGGAAACTAAAGAAACCTTTCAAGCTTATTTGGTAGATACAGGAGAAGGACCGTTTTTACGAACAGGAGACTTGGGATTTATTAAAGACGGGGAGTTGTATATTACAGGTCGTTTGAAGGATGTGATTATTATTCGAGGTCGTAATTATTATCCCCAAGATATAGAATTTACCGTAGAGCAAGCCCATCCTGCATTGAGTTTTGGTTGTGGTGCAGCATTTATAGCAGATTTTAAGGGTCAAGAGCGCTTGATTATAGCGAATGAAGTAGAACGCAGTTATCTCAAGAAGCTCAACATAACTGAAATTGAGGGTAATATCCGGGAAGCAGTAGCATGTGAACATGAACTACAAGTTTATGCTATTCTGTTACTAAAACCTGCAAGTATCCCAAAAACTTCTAGTGGAAAGATACAGCGTCATGCTTGTCGGAATAAATTTTTAAATGGAACTTTAAATTTGGTGAATACTCAATGTCAAAACAATTAGATTGTGAACAACAATTTGAAAATGTTCAAAATTCAAACACCTTGCTCAATAATAAATTTCAACCCATTGTATCTAATGATCGCATTAAAGCTACTAAACGGCGTTTTACTTTGACTATCAGCCTAGCATCCTTGACAGGGTGTCTAATTGCCATCTACCAGTTATTTACTTCAAGTGTTGGTTTATTAGAAATAAGTTTGCTATTATTCATGTACGTTGTATGTGTACTAGGAATTACAGTAGGTTTTCATAGGCATTTTACGCACCAAGCCTTTAAAACTCGAACTCCGATTAGGATTATACTTGCTATACTTGGTTCTATGGCTGGTCAAGGATCTGTTATTGCTTGGGTATCAATTCACAGATGTCATCATCAATATAGTGATAAGCAAGGAGATCCCCATTCGCCTAATCTTCATGGTAAGGGTATTTTAGAAAAGCTTAATGGGCTGTGGTATTCTCATCTTGGCTGGTTATTTAACAGTGAATTACCAAATTCCTTAGTATTCGCCAAAGATTTATTGAAAGACCCTGTTATTTGTCAGATCAATAGGCTGTATGTTGCTTGGATACTACTTGGTCTTCTTATTCCAGCAATTGTTGGTGGAATTTTAACTTGGAATTGGGTAGGGATATTCCAAGGGTTTGTTTGGGGTGGACTAGCAAGGCTTTTCTTAACATTCAATAGTGGTTATATTATTAATTCAATTGCTCATACTTATGGCAAACGGCTTTTTAACACTTCTGAACAAAGTCAAAATAATATTTGGCTAGCTATTCCTACATTAGGAGAAGGATGGCACAATAACCACCACGCTTTTCCCATGAGCGCGAATTTTGGTTTGAAAATCTGGCAAATTGACTTGGGTTACTGGGTTATTAGACTACTTCAATTAGTGGGTTTAGCGACAGAGATTAAACTTCCTCAGCCAGAAATGATTGAATCCCAAAAAATTGTTTCGCATCCAGGGTAATTATAATATATGAAGAAGCTTGCTAGAAAATAATTACATTTATTGAACTATTGAGTGTTAGAAATTTAGAACTATCAGAGAAGTAAAAAGATGGAAACACAAAAAAAATATCAATTTAGCTCTACAGATTCAATGATTAACGATACCAAAAATTATGTAAATACAGGATTAAGTAAGCTAACAGAAGCTGATATAAAAGCCTGGTTAGTCTCTTATCTAGCAGAAATTTTAGAAATTAGTCAGGAAGAAATTGATACTAAAATTCCATTTAATCGCTATGGTCTGGATTCTTCAGCAACAGTAGGCTTGGTTGGAGACCTAGAAAATTGGCTAGAACAAGAACTTGATGCTGCTTTAGTATACAATTACCCAACTATTGAAGCTTTAACTCAGCATTTAGCTTCTTTAAGTAAAAGTTATGCCAAAAATTTACGTCAACGGGATTGATTTGTTCTACAAAATCCAAGGAACGGGTACACCTTTAATATTAATCGCTGGGTTTGATTGTGATAACTCTTACTGGTCAGCAGTTTTACCAGCACTGGTAAATAATTATCAAGTGATTCGCTTAGATAACCGAGGGGTAGGAAGAAGTTCGGTGCCCGATAGTCCATATAGTATTAAACAGATGGCTGATGATACTGCTGCACTATTAAATTATTTGGGAATTACTAAAGTACATGTAGTAGGTCATTCAATGGGTGGACAAATTGCTCAAGAATTAACCTTAGTACACCCTGAAAAAGTCAAAAGTTTAATACTACTTTCATCTTGGGCAAAAGGGAATGCTAAGTTTAATTCAATAATTGAAATTTTTGGTAACTTATCTATTCATTTAGAAGCAAAAATTTATCAAAAAACATTACTCCCTTGGATATATACTGAAAAATTTTACTCAAATGGAAGCATCGAAAATATTATTAATATCATTGAATATTCTTCATTACCAACACCCCACGGAATTTATCATCAAAGCAAAGCAATTCTTTATAGTGATACGAGTAACAGTCTCAGCAATATTCTTTGCCCAACATTAGTTGTTGTCGGTAAAGAAGACATTCTTACTCCTGTTACATTCTCTAAGCAACTTGTTAATGGTATTCCTAATGCCGAACTTGTCGTTATTGAATCCTCTGGTCATGGTTTGTTGATTGAGTCAGCAGATGCGGTGGTAAAAGTCATGCTTCAATTTTTAGCAAAACAAGCTTGTTTTTGAGCATTTTAAAAATCGGCAGAGATGGGCTAAATTATCCCAACAGTGATATTTATTTTAGACTTTGCTCTTACGACTCGTATAAATAAATTCATGTTTTACCTATTAATAAAAGTAGGTAAAATTTAGCTTGTAGTTATAAAATCAGGAGAAAACAATAAAACCTACCCAATACCTTCCACAGCCCCCAAAGCTAAAAGCGCTGCTCGCTGCGCTGGAGTTAACCCAGTCACCCCCCGGATGTTCATCCCTTCATAAAGGCGATCTACTTTCAAGGTTTTAATGCACTCAAGAGTTTCCACATCCCACAGCTTAATCCCCTCATCTTCACTGGTATGAACCAAAATATTACCAACAGAATTAAAGCAAACAGAACATTTTCCACTACTATGATTATGCAACACTCTGACACAGGTAAAGTTATTGATATCCCAAAAGCGAATCGTTTGGTCAAAACTGGCGGATACCAAGGTATAACCATCTGGACTAAAACTGACTGACCATACACCAGCAGTATGTACTTCCAACACTTTTATGCAAATAAAGTTACTGGTATCCCAAAGTCGAATTAAGCCATCAAAGCTAGCACTTGCGAGCATTTTACCATCTGGACTAAAACTCACTGACCAGATTGAATCAGCGTGACCAGGCAAAGTTGTTATGGATTTACCTTCACCCACATCCCATAACTTAACCAAGTATTCCTCACCACCTGTAGCTAAAGTATTGCCATCAGGACTAAAGCTAAATGACCAGATTATATCCGTGTGACCAACTAAAGTTTTTAGACATTTATGCTTGTGAATATCCCACAACTTCACGCTCGCGTCCTGACTAGCACTAACCAAGGTTTGACCATCAGGACTAAAGCTAACTGATGTTACTGCACTGCTATGACCGTTAATGGTTGTAATACAATCACCAGAAATTACATCCCACAACTTAATGCTTTTGTCATCACTGCCACTGGCTAATATAGAACCATTTGGACTAAAGCTAATTGACCATACCCAACCTGTGTGACCTTGTAAAATTTTAGTAGAGTACCCAGACGCAACATCCCATAGCCGAACTAAACCATCTAAACTGCCTGCTGCCAAGATACAATCATTAGTGTTAAAGCTCACCGAAAGCGCCCCACTGGAATGACCCTGTAAAGTTCTCACGCACACACCTTTATTTACATCCCATAAACGCACACTGGAATCCCTACTAGCACTAACTACAGTTTTACCATCTAAATTAAAAATGACTGAGTACACTTGACTTATATGCCCGTGTAAAATTTTAACGCACGTACTTTGCTGCACATTCCACAACCTCACACTTGAGTCCCAACTACCTGTAGCTATAGTTTGACCATCTGAACTAAAGCAAACTGACCACACCCAATCTTTATGACCGTGGAATATTTTAATGCAAGTACCTTTATTCACATCCCATAATCGAGCCGAGTGGTCATTACTTCCACTAGCAAGAGTTTTACCATCTGGACTGAAACAAACCGAGCATATCCTGCCAAGATGACCTTGTAAAGTTTTAATACAGATACCTTTAGTGACATCCCACAAGCGAATTTCGCAATCTAGACTACCACTTGCTAGGGTAGAACCATCAGAATTTAAGGAGACTGAATATACCTCCCTAGTATGACCGTGCAGCACTTTGAGACACTTACCTGAGCGGATATCCCACAATCTAATTGAAGTATCACTACTGCCGCTTGCTAAAACTTGACCATCCGGACTGAAGCTGACAGACCAAACAATACCCGTGTGTTTATCTAAAGTTTTTAAGCAATCTCCCGTTTGTACATCCCACAATTTGACCAATGCATCTAGACCACAACTTGCCAGGGTTTGCCCATCTGGACTAAAGGTGACTGTCCAAGCTACACCTTCATGTCCCTTAAAGGTCAACAAGTTTTTTCCATCCGCCATTTGCCACAAATGAATTTGCCCATCCCCATCACCCGTAGCCAACAGTCTTCCATCAGGACTCAAGGCAAGTGAATAAACACTCTTCAAGCTTTTAGCAAATATACACTGATCAAAAGCAGTATTTTGGAAATTAACTCCAGCTAAATTCACGCGCTGTAAGCCAGCTTGCCTAATGCTCAAATTTGAGAAGTCATACCCCTGTAAATTTGCTTGCAAATGCGCTAACAAGTTGAGAACATTACCCCCCACATACCCTGCTAGTACTGGCGCCTGATGTCTTTTCTGTTCTAGTACTTCCTGCAACAAAATTACTAGTTTTTGTTGACTACCCAACTCGATTAACAATTTCTCCAGCAAGGGTTGTATAATTAATTGCTTTTGTGTCTCCCTGATATAGTCTTTGGCTGTTGCCTTTATCAAAGCATGGGTTTGGAATAAGTTTAAACAAACAGGCTTTTCTCCTACTAATTCTTGAAAAACTTGTTCAATCAATCGCTGCGTGGTATACTCCATTACTACAGGTTGCAAAAAGAAATACTCGCCAGTTTTTTCAATTAATGACCGTTGAAATAAAGATTTAATCGCTTTTGGTACGAGACGCTTGGAAGCTTCGGTTACTATATCTTCAACTAACTCGGTAAGGGTTACTGGCTCTCGATTAATTGCCAGCCAGTACATTACTTCCTCTTCTACTGTAAGGTGCGTAGCGCCATTTAGAATTGCATCAGGCATCAAACACCCAACCGATAAACGTAGGAACTGCTGTTCTAACAAGTCGCGGATATCGTCAAAAATTAGTACTCCCTGTTCCACATACTCCAAAAAAGAAGCTATTTTACCATTAAAAAGCTCTTGGGTTCCGGCTGCCACCATTTTTAGTGCCAGAGGATTACCTGCATAATGCTCAATGAGTACTTGCCATTCTCGCTCTGTACCCGTGAATAAACCTTTTTGCTCGAATAACTGTTGTCCCTCTGTTGGATTTAATCCCTTTAATGACAAAGATTTCACTCCTGTTCTGTCTCCTTCTAAAACAACCATTTCTCTTGGTTTTTCTCTGGAAGTTATTAGGACGCAACTAATATGGGGTACTTCTCCTACGCGCTTGAGTATTTGACCGTACCCATCGTGGACTGGAAGACATTGCCCTACTTTATTTCCACTAATTAAAATTGTCTCAATATTGTCTAAAATCAGCAAACAACGGTGATTAATCAAACATTCCATCAGCTTCGATAATTTTCCATCAAAACTCTCAGGTACTACCATCTCCTTCCGCAAAGACCACAGCAAAGATTGCAGTATGCTTGTTAATTGTTCCTCTACAGGTGGTGCATTTTGCAGGCTTCGCCACACTACTACCTCAAATTCACTTTGAATTTGCAACCCCAGCTTCACTGCTAATGAACTTTTGCCAATTCCCCCAATTCCCAACAGTCCAACTAAACGACATCGTTCTTCTAACACCCACTGTCTTAGCTGCAATAATTCTTGAGTGCGACCATAAAATACAGATACATCCGGCGCCTCTCCCCAATCATGCTGTGGGTATGATGAACGAGTTTCTAATTGCTCTAATACGGAAGTTGGCTGCGTATAATCGTTTTTAGACAACTCCAAATTAAAGGCAGTAAAAATAGATTGCAACGAACTTTTATCTACAGGTTCGGTGCGTCCCAATATTCTTGAGATAGTGTGCAGGGCTAAAAAAGTACGCGCGCTCAGTTCCTCCAAAGTAAAATTGTTTCCACCGTTCTCTTCAAACGAGGCTCTAACTAAAGCAGATTGGAGCTTATCCCAGCCTTTGAGGGTGAGTATAACGCCCCGATTGCGTCGAGTTTTTTGCTGTTTCATTGGCTTTACCTAAAACGCTTTGTAGATGCTTCCTTAGAAGGGAGTGCTTTGAGACAAACACAAACAGACAGCCAAAAAATTAATCTCACTCCTTCCAGATAATAATATATTTCGCGTAAATATTGATACTGTTAGCTTCACGAGGCTTAAATTCAATTTACAACAGCACGTTTTACAGTACTTATGTTCTTAGATATTTGGCACCGTTCGATAATTATATGTTTGAGAAAATATCTCACTTTACAGTCATAAAGTTGGACGAGGTATGTTAAACAGGGTTACTTAAACATCCCTCCAATGTCAACAAGTAAGTTTTATTAGGAATAGTTTCAATACTTGTAGTATCACTAACTAACATCCAATCATTTCAAAATATTACTAGCGCCTGTTTGCCTGTTTCTGCTGAGAATGAAAGCGAGAGAATAACCCAGATATTACAGGCTCGATATATGGGCGCCCAATAAATAAACCAGATACTAAAATAGCAGGAATTAATAACTTAACTCCCCCAGAAATACCTTTTTGAATTTGTTGTCCAATATACTGCTGCAACTGTTGTCTTTTTTCCCGCTTGAGAGAATATCGCTCTTCAACATTTCTAACTGCTTGTTGTATTAGTTCTGGAGGAATTTTTGCTTCTAAACCTGCTTGTTGTAAATCTTCAAGTGAGTAACCAGAGGTCATTTGAGCATGTAAGCGGGTTGCTTCCGCCAAAACCTCACCTGCCATATGGTCGGGAATACGGGAATTTTGATGAGTCATAAGCGTATATAGACAAAAATCTATTCTTGTTGCTTACTCTTATATATTTTTGGCGGAGCGTAAGTTATGCATTTTTTAATTTATTTGTAAAAATAAAATCCTGATCATCTGAAGCATGTGTATTATCAATCGCAATAATACATGTATTTTTAAGGCGCCGAGTGAGCGTTACAATTTGCAAACTGTCATAAGCGGGGTTGAAAATAAAAGCGGAAGAGATTTCTATTAGGTAATAATTTGTACCAAGGGATTGCATTCTACTCACGCCAGTTCGCCGACTGTTCCCATCCCTGCGTGCGACTGGCTTCTAAATACAAAATACGTGAGTGTGATTATACCCTATGACACAAGTGACAACAGTTCCAGTAACATCGTCTGACCCAATGAATGCGTTAGCTACTGCTGCTTCTTCTGGAACTACTTACTACGTTGCGACAAACGGCTTAGACACTAATTTAGGTACTTCTACAAGTCCTTGGAGAAGTATCAATCATGCAACTTCAAAAGACTCTCCCGTCACAGCAGGTGACACAATTAAAGTACAGCCAGGTGTTTACACAGAGTTAATTACTCTTGACAAATCAGGTAATTCTAATCTTGGCAACATTACGCTCAAAGCTGATGGCGCCGTTACCTTACGTGACCCTTCACCAAGTCAAGGTGGTTTCAGAGAAGGTGTAATTCAATCAGCAGGTAAAGGATATTGGACTATTGATGGTTTTCGGATTGAAAATACTTCTTGGGCTGGTATTTCACTGCGCGATGCGAACAATATGATTGTGCAAAACAATTACACTTACCAGACTGGGGCATCAGGAATTATTGTTCTTCCTGATACTTACTATGATGGTGGAGAGGCTGAAGTTACCAGTTCTAATATCAAGATTCTCAACAACACCATTGAGCGAGCTAGCTGGAATTTCAAAACAAACACGGACTACTTGGGCACTCAGGAAGCTTTAAGTATTTGGGGTGTGAATGGATTTGAAGTCGCCAATAATACTCTTAAAGAAGGAAAGACAGAAGGTATCGATGCTAAAGTTGGTTCTCGCAATGGCTCGATTCACGATAACGTGATTACCGCTCAAGCTCTAGTATCTGGAACACCCCAAGCTTACAATGGTGGCCCAGCGATTTACCTTGATGGAAACCGTGCCACGATGTTCAATATTAGCGTCTACAACAATAGTGTTTATGCAAACACCGCAGACGCAATTGCAATTGCAGATGAAGTTCCACAACAAGGAGATGTATATGACATCCGCGTCTACAATAACGTAGTCTATGGTAATGGAAGACAAGGTATCAACGGAGGCGCCGGAATTTACATTAACTCAAACGTTCGCGATGTTGAAATAGAACACAATACGTTCTTCAATAACGTTCAAGCCTTTGAACTTAATGGTCTAAACGGCGGTGGTAAGAAATCGAGTAATATCAAAATCGAAAACAACATTTTTGCCAACAGCACATACCGTAATGGATTTATTGGCGACACAGACAACGTTACTCTAAGCAATAATTTATTCACCAATGGCTTTGGAGAACTCTACCAAACTCAGGGAGCAGTAGCAAACTTACAGAGCAATGGCAATATTACAGGAGATGCTCAATTCATGAATCAGAATGGAAATGACTTTCATTTATTGTCCTCTTCACCAGCTATTGATGCTGGTTTTCCTTTAATCGGCGACTATGCAAAAAAAGATAAGGATGGCATTACTCGTCCAATTGGTCAAGGTAATGACATCGGTACTTACGAGTACCGCAACTAGATTATTTAACACTTTCTGAATTGGCGCCTTCAAAAAAGGCAGTTCAGATTCCCGACTTCTTCAAGAAGTCGGGAATCTGACTATTCATGCTTATATAGTCAATTTAGATATATAAGAATCCCCTAGCCTAAAGATAACTAAAGGCAGGGGAATGTTAAACCTATTACAACTTTTAAGACAAACTCTTATAAGAAAACACCCTGTGGAGTAATTTCCGAGATATGCTGACGTAAGCCGCAATGTGTAGAGCATATAGGTACAAGTAGGAGAAAATATGCGCGCGGACGGACTTGATTAAAGATACCGTTTCATGCTCTGTTTCGGAGGAGAGGGGAATGGTGGTAACACCTTCCTCGACTCTAATCCTAGTAGTAATCAATCTTTGCGGGTTGAGACTGGGAACCATGCCTTTGGGGTGAGTAGAACGCAGTTGAGTCTTTTTGACACAACTGAATACCACTCGCTCGACAATCGGATAACTTTAGCCAGGGGAGCGTCAAGCAGCTAATTCGTCAGAGTTTTCTTGTGCTGAAACTGGTACTAATTTAATGTGCTTTCGTCCTATATTGATGGTAAACTCATCTCCTGGTTTTAAGCCTAATTGTTTTGTATAAGCTGAACCTACCAGCAGGTTACCATTGGATTGGACTGTAATTCGGTAGCTAGCGCTGCGTCCAACATGACCATTCTCGCCCGAGCGGGTATCAAATGATATCTCTTCTGCGTCAAGTAGAGCATTGAGAAATTTCATCATGCTAACTCGCTCTATCCCGTTTTTGGTAACGCTATAGTAGCCGCAGGCTTTAGCTTTTTCTTCTTTGCTACTTGCAGGCATTTCTTTAACTTTATTAATTAATGCCTCACCTTCTAAGGGCTTTATTTCTTTAACTTTCTTAGATGGTGCCTTGGTTTCCAAGGGCTTTACTTCTTTCTTTCTTGCCATACTAGTACGGGTGCGCGTTATGAAATTAAATCTCAATTACTAAGGATATTATTTTTATTATATAAAAGCAATTGAAAAACTTATCAATTCAGACCCAACCTTTTTGTACGGTTATCCGAATTAAAGGCTGTTTCAAATACATCCAAGCTTAAATATTTTTTTTATTGCTTCAATTATAGGTTAAAATGCCTCGGAAGTAACAGGCGCCATGCTCCTACGGTCGCCACTTGAGCTAGGGCATTACGTTTGATAAGACTTAAGTCTATATCACTTTGTTAGGTTTTGGCAAATCTTTCTGACGGAGTGATATAGAGTTAAAGATAATGATTAAATACTTCAACTGTCTTTTTGTGAGCAAAAGAAAAAACGTTAAATGGGTCTTTTCGATTACCCATTTCCATCCCAGGAGTACCTACAGGCATATTAGGAACAGATAAGCCAGCAACATTTGATTTGTCTTTAAGCAAACGTTTAATGTCGTTTGCTGGAACATGCCCTTCAATAACATACCCATCAATAATTGCCGTGTGGCAAGATGTTAAGTTGTCAGGAACTTTGTACTTTTGTTTTATTGCCTCAATGTTAGATGTCGGATAGTCTTGGACAGAAAAACCCTGTGTTTTTAAATGATTAATCCATCCACCGCAACAGCTACACTCAGGACTACGATACACGTTAATATTTGGCACTTTTGCTTCTAATAATGGCTGTTTATCATGAATGTATTTAGTAGTATTTAACACAACAGATGTTTGAGAAATTGTGCTTGCATAACTCATAGGAGCAGTGCTTCCTAATATGCCTAACATTACTATTGTAGTCATTGCTATAAGTGCAAAACTTGCAATGATAGAACATAACCAGTTTTGCCACCAATAAATAAATTTTTTTTGCCTCATTGTTAAGATACCTTAAGATATTGTGTTGAAACTAATGAAAAGTACTCTTAGTTTACTACTAAAAGCATACTTTCGGGGAAAAATAAGAGTACTCCAATTAAAAAAATACTGTTTGTGCGTTGGGTATAGTAATTCATCCGTTACATCCGTTGTATCCGTTACAAACAGCTTACTAAATTTATGACAAATAGTTAAGCAATTGTATAAAAGTGCTAAATATATGCATATTCCAGACTTTGCATAAAAGTGCAATTTAATTAGCACAAAGCAATTTGGCTTTTTAACAAAATAAAGTTGAGAGTTGAAAAGTGTTCAATTATTTATTTCTAAAGAGGTATTGACAGATTTTTTTAATCATGAACATTTTTTTGTAATGGAGAAGCATCTATCTAAAGACATATTTTGTGTATATTCACACTTTGATAGTAGATTTTACTTATCAAGTTGTGTAATATCTTCTTATAGCTGAAGGTGCATAGTTGCATGTGTCATAGGATTTTAAAAATTTAGGTATGGCTCTTTTAGAAGATGATGTTCTTTTTCGGAGATGCCTAAAGTTCAGCATCCTCAATATCCTCATACTTACTTTAAATTAACCTTGTTTTATTATTTTGGTAAAATCAGCTTGCTGAAACCCTTTCAGAACTTTATTTCCAACTTCATGGCTGTAATCTGTAGTTCCCGTTAGAAAATAAAATGTAAAATTGATTTAAGCCAAAGCGTTAAAACTTAGCTTGATTATTGTTTATGAAAGTAAAAAAACAGGTTTAATTCCAATAAAATAATTAGTTACTTATACAAAATTTCATTTTAATACTCATTTTTGATTAGTCTGAAAGAGTAAGTTTTAAGAACCATTATTATTTTTAAAGTGGAGATGCAACAAAATCGTCAAAATAACAGTACTGCCCGTACTGGCAAATTTAAGAATATGCTGAACTCAATTTATCGGGTTAAGGTCAACGCTAAACTAACAATTTTAGGTATTTTAATATTCACTTTGATACCCAAAAATCTATTAGAACAACCTCGAAAAGTTGTAGTTTCGCAGTTCTTAAATCCATCTATAAATTCTTCTGCATCTCGGAGTGCGTTTTATGGTAAAGCTTCTACTTCAAAATCATTAAAATTGAAGAATATTTCTCAAGCACTCCCTTCCTGGGGGAAGTCACTACCAATTCCCTCTCGTAAATCAGAACAAGAAGATTCGGAAGTTGTCTACAACCTTAAAACAACTCCGAACTTCAACCACAGCCAAAAATTGCAAGTTATTGTCAATGATATTATTAATTTAACCACGGTAAATAACCTGCCTAAAGCACCTTTATCAATTACCTTGATTGATGCAAAAACTGGTGAAATTGCTGGATATCAGCAAGATAAGCTTAGATATCCAGCCAGCGTAGTTAAATTATTTTGGATGGTGGCTTTATATGGTCAAATAGAGAGCGGTATTTGGGAAAACGAAGATAGTTTTATTCCTTATATCACCAAAATGATTAAGGAATCGGATAATGAAGCTGCTAGTTTTATACTTGACCAATTTACAAATACACAATCGAGTTCTGAACTAAGTAGTGATAAATTTAAGATTTTAAAAAAGAAACGCCAAGCAATCAATCGTTTTTTTGAAAAAGCAAATTATCAAAATATAAATATTAGTCAAAAAGCATTTCCCATCGATTACCTTAATCTATCAGAGCCTGAAGGTAGTGAACTACAAATGCTAGGCAATCCTATTTGGGATTGGAATAAGATAACAACTAAACAAGCAGCTAGATTAATATATGAAGTTTGCTATTCGGGACAAGCCATTTCTCGACAAAGTAGTAAAAAAATGTGTAACTTCTTAAAAAGAGACTTAAATTCTAATATTTGGGAAAAATACTCATTCGCATTCAACCCAGTACAAAGCTTTTTTGGAGAGTCTTTATCTCACACAAATGTTAGCTTCTACTCAAAAGCAGGATTGGTTTCTCTTGCTAGAGGAGAAGTGGCAATGATTGCAACAGAAAATAAGGAGAAAATATATATTTTAGCTATTTTTGCTGAAGATTCTGCATACGCTAGTAATTCACAAATTTTCCCAGCTATATCTCGTCTTGTTTACGAACGAATGATAGCTAGTTCGCCAAATCGTCAATTTAATTCAATCCATAAACCAACCTCGAAAATAAAAGAGTAAAATGTCTTCAACGCAACCAAAAAACTCTCGAAGTATTAGCTTATTCACTGCTATCTGCATTGTTGTAGCCAACATGATTGGTACTGGTGTTTTTACCAGTTTAGGCTTCCAAGTAGTAGATATTAAATCTGGCTTTGCGCTTTTATTTTTGTGGCTATTAGGAGGAGTTGTAGCTTTGTGCGGGGCATTAGCTTATGGAGAATTAGGAGCATCAATGCCATACAACGGTGGTGAATACTATTATTTATCTCGTATTTATCATCCTGCAATCGGCTTTTTATCAGGATGGGTATCGGTAACGGTAGGTTTTGCTGCACCAATTGCAGCAGCTGCAATGGCATTAGCAAAATATTTGATGCAAGTATTTCCTTATCTTCATCCTACTGGAATTGCTTTATCTGTTGTTGTAGGCGTTTCCTTAGTTCATACTAATAATCTGAAATTTGGTAGCTCCTTTCAACAGATTTTTACTGTACTGAAAGTATTATTAATCGTTGTGTTGATAATTTGTGGGTTTTGTTTTGCCGAGCCTCAAAAACTGAGTTTTTTACCATCTGTAGGAGATGGTACGACAATTCTAAGTTCGACTTTTGCAGTTTCCCTAGTTTATGTTATTTATTCTTATTCAGGCTGGAATGCAGCAGTTTATTTAGCGAGTGAAGTTGAAAATCCAGAAAAGAATTTACCCCGCGCGCTGATTATAGGAACACTAACTGTTGCCGGATTATACTTGCTACTAAATTTTATCTTTTTGTACTCCACACCTATAGAAAAATTAGCAGGGCAACTTGAAGTCGGGTATATTGCTGCTAACGAAATTTTTGGTAGCAACGGTTCTAAAATAATGGGGTTACTAATTTCTATGGGACTAATTTCTTCAATTAGTTCAATGGTGTTAGCGGGGCCAAGAGTTACCCAAGTGATTGGTAATGATATCCCCCTATTTAAATTACTTGCTCGAAAAAATGCTCAGGGTATTCCTACTTATGCAATTTTTTTGCAATTAATTTTGGTAACTATATTATTAATTACTGCTACTTTTGAAGCGATTATTACATATTTAGGATTTACCCTAACCTTATCCTCATTTCTTACAGTATTAGGAGTATTTGTTGCGAGACGTAGATATCCCAATTTAGCTAGACCATATAAAACTTTAGGACATCCCATTACAACTATTATCTTTTTAGCAATTAGCTTGTGGATGTTAGTATTTATTTTCCGCGATAAACCCGTTGAGTCTTTAGCTGGACTAGCAACTTTATTTTTTGGTTTATTGGTCTACCTTGTTCAATTCAAAACTCAATCTCATAAGGAAATAAAATGAAAACCAACGTATTCTTTCCCATTAGTCTTATTGCACTATTGTGCCTTACCTCTTGTGAAGCAGCTACTACTGCAAACAAATCTAGCGATGACCAACAAACATTGTCAAAAGTATCTCCATCGCCATCAACGCAAGCACCGTTAAAATCAACTCCAAAACCAACAACATTTGACAAAAAAAAATCAGACAATTTCACAGACACAGCTAAATTTTTAGCAGGAATGCAGCTAGATAATGATAGTTCTTTAGCTCGATTAGAAAAGGGTAATAATTGGCAAAACCACAAACAATATTTTGACAATACTTGGTCAAAATTAGAAACACAACAGTTAACGAAAGTTCGGCAATGGTCACAACAAGAAATAAAGCAAGTCAGCGATACATCTCCATCTGTTTTCTATCCCTTTAGCGGTCCAGATTTTCTATATGCTTATTCATTGTTTCCCAAAGGTAAAGAGTATTTTTTGATAGGTTTAGAACCAGTAGGTCAAATATTAGATTTGACCGATGCTTCCGAGAGCAACTACAATCAGAAGCTACAGGAAGTTAGAAGTTCGCTTTATGCAATCCTACAATTTAGCTTTTTCCGCACCAACGATATGAAAGTAGACTTGCAAAAACAAGGAGTTCTACCAATTCTGTATGTGTTTCTCGCGCGTACTCAAAATCGTATCTTAGACGTGCAAAATATTAGTATAGGCAAAGATGGAAAAATCCAGAAATTCGAGAAAGGAATGATTTCCGGAGTTAAGATTGCCTTTGTACCCGAAGGAGAATCTCAACCTCGTACTTTATATTATTTCTCTGGTGACTTATCCGATGATGGTCTGAAAAAACGACCGGAGTTTAACCAATTTATTCGCGGAATCGATAAGAATATCACGTATTTAAAAGCTGCATCATATTTGATGCATAATGATAGCTTTTCAGAGATTCGGAAAAATATTTTGAATCAAAGTAAACATGTATTACAAGATGACTCTGGTATACATCTTAAAGCCTTTGATAATTCTAAATGGAATTTGAAATTTTATGGAGCTTATACTAGTCCTATTAGTTTATTCTCAGGTAGTTACCAAAAAGACCTAAAAAGAGTATATTCCACGAACACAAATATTAAGCCTTTGAATTTTGGAATTGGCTATAAATTTACAGGTAATGATTCAAATTTGATGTTAGCATCTAAAAATATTTCTGCAAGTAAACCTTAATTTAAACAAAAAACATCCAAAATTTTGTTGTAGAGTGGGCATCCTTGTCCACTCTCTAACATTTTGACTTATATTATTTGCTGAAATTTATGTTATTCCCAACCTATGAGTTCTTAGAGACAGAACTTACCGTCGGTGTAGGATTTGACGTGCGTCGTAGTCAAACTTAGTTATTAAACGATATACCATTTTCTTTCTCAATTTGTCACTGCGGTATCAAATTTAATTAAGAATTTTTCTAAATGTCGCCGCAAATCATAAGTAAAAATACTTAAGTGTGTTACTATCCCAACAAGATGTAAAATAAAGTGGATGAACAAAATTCCATAGCACCGTGCCAAGAGTAACAGCAAAACCCAAACGAACAACTCCTATTTTGTCAAAGAAAACCGAAATAGTCAGCTTGGCATTTGACCTCATTGCTTCCAAAGATGCCATACTTTACCCCCAGTACACAACAGGACTTCATGCTTGGTTTTTAGACCAAGTTCGCAGTCTTGACCCTGACTTATCAGCATATCTTCATGACGGACAATCAGAAAAAGCATTTACGATATCGCATCTTGAGGGAAATTTAATCGTTTCTGGGCAACATATACACGCAATTGCAAAACAAAGCTATCGCTGGTACGTTACTGGACTCTCTAAAGAATTGGTACAATGTTTAAACACTTGGTTAAAACAATTACCTCCAACCATCGGACTCAGACATTGCCCTTTAATAATTCAAAATTGTGAATTAGCACTCCCAGCTACAACCTATCAAGAGTTATATAATGCTGAACCAATTAACCAAACTGTAAAATTAAGTTTTGTAACACCTACAAGTTTTAGGCGCCGAGGTCATCATTTTCCGCTACCAGTACCAAGTACAGTATTTCAAAGTTATCTGCGACGATGGAATGATTTTTCAGGCATGGAATTTGATTCGATACAATTTAGCGATTGGGTTGAGAGTAATATAACCATAAACCGCCATCACATTTCATCAGAAAAAGTAGCAGCGGGCAAACGGGGGATGGTAACAGGGTTTACAGGGATGGTGGAATTTGGATTATCCGGTAAAAGGGAACCAAACCCAGAATTTGAAAAATTATACTATGCTCTATCTCGACTGGCGCCTTACTGTGGAACAGGGCACAAAACAACATTTGGATTAGGACAAACGCGATTAGGATGGGTAGAGCAAGAAACAATAGAACCCCCATCGCTCCAAAGTATATTAGCACAAAGAATAGAAGAATTAACCGAAAAATTTAGAATCCAACGCAAGCGTACAGGTGGCGAACGTGCGGATTTAATAGCAGAAAAATGGGCAACAATATTAGCACGTAGAGAATTAGGAGAAGGTTTAATCGCAATAGCCGAAGATTTAGAAATACCCTACGAAACCGTGAAAAGCTACTTAAAATTGGCGCGACGCGCAATCAAAGAAAATTGAGTCATGGTCAAAGACAATTGTTTGTTGGGTTGCGCAAAGTCTCCACCCAACAAACTCTTGATAATTTTATTTGGATAATAGTGAACTAACACGATTAGGTGGAAAAAAACGTTTATATGCTTTGCCGATAATATTTTCACGAGGTACTACACCCCAGCATCGTCCGTCATAGCTTTGTGTACGATTGTCTCCTAATGTTAAATATGAATTTGCTGGAATTACTACTGAGGAATGTAAATAAGGTGGTTGATTTTCTGAAGCACAAACATCAAGACTTGTTGTTTGACCTAAGCTCAAATACTTCTCTTCACGTAATAATTTATTATTGATGTAAACTTGCCCATTTTTTAATTGAACTTTTTCTCCGGGTTGTGCTATAATTCGACTAATAAATGCTTCTGTATATTGCTGTCTTTTCAATTCTTCTGTTGGCATAAATAATACGATATCATCAAATTGAGGCGCCTGAGAGCGATAACTAAATTTATCAACGAAGATTTTGTCTGCTTCCCACTGATTTGGAGTTCCGTGAAGCGTCGGTTCCATAGAGCCAGAGGGTATCCAACGGGCTTCTACAAAATATCCTCTCAATAATAAAGCAGAGCCAGTAGTCAATAAAGCTGATACTACAATTAGTAAAGTAACTAGAAATGCTTTTGTCTTTGACTGTTCACGTTTTATAGGTGAAAAAGTATATGCTAGATATGCAATCCAACTTACTAAAAAAGGTAATAGAAGCTGTGAAATAGCAGCAAAAACAATTATTAAAATTAAAGCAAGGATGCCAAATAACCACTTGCCAATATAAAAATGTCCAATTCCGAATAAAAGTTGTGATAAGAACATTGCAAGCCAAGGGTCTTTACCTTGTTTGCGCGTTATCTCAAAATGTTCAGTATTTTTGTGAGTAGCACTACGATATGCGTCAAACATATTCCAAAGCCAAATAATATAAGTGCTAACAAAAACTCCGGCGCCGATAACAAAATTCCCATTAGGACTAAATACAAACCAAAAACTGATTATATGAAGAGCTATATAGATAACTATAGTACTAATTCCTTTGAATCTACTACCTGAATACAATTGTCCTAATCCTGGGAAAATTTTTGATAAGTTTACAGCAAGCCAAGGTTCTTTATTTGACATAATAATACATTCTCTTCCGCATAGTATATAATTTTTCTGAATTATATACTGCAAACGGGTAAAATGTGAACTTTAAAGCAATCAGCTTAATTGAATTTCGGGCAAAGGTTTCAACGATTGTTTAGTTTTGTAACTAAAACATCAAACCTTTGCTCTACATGAATTAAATAATTTAGATGTATAGGCTTTTTGGCGTATTTTTTATAACTGTTGACGTAGGGTATCTATAAAAGTAGTAATTTCTCTTTATCCATTTTTTTCATCTACTGTTCTAAGCATTTTTAAAACCTCTTCAGCGGTGCGTAATGCTTCGCGATTTTTACCACGTTTTTGTTGTGTAGTTGCCATGATATAAAGTGTATGAGCATCTTTTCTTATACCTGGTTTTGCTGGTTGCGTTTTACCTGGTGTTGGTTTCACATTGCTACCTAAATCACCTATACGTAAAGATCTAGATGTGTCTATTTTTCTTGTGACTTCTAAAACTTGAGAATAATTTCCTTGGTCAGCATAAACGGCAATATAAATTAATGTTCCAACTATTTTGGTCAATACCAATCGCGAACTAGAAGACAAATTTTATACCAGAACAACGACCAAAATTGCTCTGATTCTGGTGATGATGACTCTGAGAGGCAATTTTCGATACTTCGGCGCAGTTTACTATCTGTTACCCATCGGGCGCCACTATCGTTATGAAAGTAAGCGAAAGTGGAAAACATTTTAGTAATTCTTGAACGACTGGGTATATTAGAATGGTACATAGACTTAAAATTTAATCTTGATTGATTGCAATTGTAATGAGATAGCAATTTTCAAGCACAGGTGTATTTAGATTTTAGCTGAAATTTTCGAGGTGCTTGCATTATATCTTGACAATAGCATTTAACATGTCATCAAGTTAGATTATTTTTATTTAACTAAAAAGCAGGTGCCAGCATATAAATATAGTTTAAGAATTATTAAATAAGTGAATAAACCAATATTACTATACCAATAGAACAAGAGCCAATACTGCGTAGGTTTTGGTTTTTATACCATAATTGATCCCCCTAGTCCCCTTAATAAGCTACGATGTACACACAAGTCTCTAAAAATTTCTTTTCTTCTCTTTCTTTGTGTTCTTTGTGTTCTTTGTGACGAGCGTGGTTCATCAAAAGAGTAAACCACATAATCCGAAGAATTTCCTGCAGGGTAGACACAAAGGGCACAAAGGGGGGTTGGGGGGATTTAGTTCTATCCCTTGTAGTATTAGTTTAGGTGCGTGAGTTGATAAAAAGTAAAAATAATCCTAACTTTTCCGTAAAACCCATAAGTATGAGTGAAGCTATTTATTGTAGAGTGCATCAGGGTAGGAGGGCGTTTCTAAGTATTTATACTCGTTTTCGTCAGTAATTCGCCAAACTTATAACCCAAAAACCAGAGAAGAATATGAACCCAATAGCTGATGAGCGCACAGCCTTAACTTCCCAGTTCAAAAATACTATTGATGCGATTTCCGTTTTGAAAAGTTGGAAAAAGCTTTCCACTATAGCTTGCGTAGGTTTATTATCTTTTGGCGCCACTTTAACACTTTTTAATACAGTAGCAAATAAAACGTTCGCCTTAGAAACAGCAACAGAAATAAATATTACAAAACAATATACAGCAACTCAAGCAGAAACAAAGCAGCGTAAAAATGACCGTCAATATCCAATCCTGCGTCGTAATAATAAAGGTCAAGAAGTTGAATATTTACAGTATCGGTTGTGGGAATGGGGCTATTTTAAACAAAAAGTAACAGGTCTTTTTGGAATTGATACTGAAAATGCTGTCAAGCGATTCCAACATGACAAAGATATTTTTCCCAGTGGAATAGTAAACGCTCAAACTTGGAACGCTATCGAGAGAGTTTCGATTACAACTCCAAACCGTTGTATAAGACCCATACTACAACCAGGTTCTGAGGGTCAAGATGTGCGACGGCCCGTCTTGGCGCGCACCAGTTCGGCGGCGTCGGGGTTGCGCTTCTGCGGCATGATGGACGAGCCGGTGGTCAGGTCGTCGGGCAGGCTGGCGAAGCCGAACATGGGCGTCATCCACACCACGATCTCTTCGGCGAAACGCGACAGGTGGCCGGCGCAGATCGAGGCGGCGGCCAGGCTCTCGAGCGCGAAGTCGCGGTCCGACACGGCGTCCAGCGAATTGCCCATCGGCCTGTCGAAGCCCAGCTCGGCTGCCGTCATCTGGCGGTCGATCGGAAACGGCGAGCCGGCCAGCGCGGCGGCGCCCAGGGGGCTTTCGTTCATGCGCGTCCGGGCGTCGGCGAAACGGCCCGCATCGCGGCCGAACATCTCGACATAGGCCATCAGATGATGGCCCAGCGTCACCGGCTGGGCGGTCTGAAGATGGGTGAAGCCGGGCATCAGGTCGCCCGCGTGCTGTTCGGCCCGGTCCAGCAGGACGGACTGCAGGGCCTGCAGCTGAGCGACCGTGCGGTCGCAGGCGTCGCGCACCCACAGGCGGAAATCGGTGGCGACCTGGTCGTTCCTGCTGCGCGCGGTGTGCAGACGGCCCGACGGCTCGCCGATCAGCTCTGAAAGGCGCGCCTCCACATTCATGTGGATGTCTTCGAACTGGTCGCGGAAGGGGAAGGTCCCGGCTTCGATTTCGGCCTGGACCTGATCCAGTCCCTTCAGGATGGCCTCGCCGTCGGCGGCGGACACAATCCCCTGCTGGATCAGCATGCGGCAGTGGGCGCGCGAGCCGGCCAGATCCTGGGCCCACAGCCGGCGGTCCACGCCGATTGAGACGTTGATGGCCTGCATGATGTCGGCCGGCCGCGACGAAAAGCGTCCGCCCCACATGTCTTGACCCGCGCTGTTCGCGGGGGCGTTAGTCGCCGCATCGGCATCAGGACGCGAATTCATGACGGAACTCTCGAGGCGGCGGGCGTTGGCGATGACCGCTGGCGGCGGCCTGGCCCTTGCCCTAGCGGCGTGCGGCGGCGGCGACAACCGTCAAGGCGGCCTGAACCGTCGCGCCTTGGGCGGGCTGGAGATCCCGGACCCCGCGCCGGCGCCTGACATCCCCTTCCTGGACGCAGACGGTCGGGAGGTCCGCATCGCCGATTTCGCCGGCAAGGTGGTGGTGCTGAACCTGTGGGCCACATGGTGCGCGCCATGCCGGCTGGAGATGCCGACGCTGGCCGCCCTGGCCCGCCACTTCGCAGACAATCCCGACGTCCAGGTCGCGCCGGTCAGCGTCGACGTCGGCGATACGGCCACGGCCCAGGCCCGCGCCTTCATCGGCGAAAACGCGCCTCTATCATATTACGCCGAGCCGAAGTTCCGCCTGCCCTTCGCCTTTGGCGCAGGCGGCAAGATGCCCCAGACGGTGCTGATCGACCGGCTGGGGCGGGTCAGGGCATTGAAGGTCGGCGAAGCCGACTGGTCGAGCGACGAAGCAAGGGGCCTCGTTCAGACTTTGCTGAACGAGGCGGCGTCGGCCTAGCGGACGCGCTGGTCCGTGGCCGGATCGATGGCGCCCTCGCGGCCCTCGGCGGCGGCCTCTGCCTGGTTCTGCTCCAAGCGGGCGGCCACGTCGCCGGCCCCGCGCTCGACGGCCTGAGCGGCCTTCATGGCGCCGGCCTCGACCACCTCGCCGGCCTTGGCGGCGGCATCCTGAGCCTGTTCGCCGGCGGCGCGCGTCTCGGCCTCTGCCTGGTTCTGCTCGGCCTCGGTGCACGCGGCGGAGGCGATCAGAAGCGCGCCCGACAGGGCGACGAGGGCGGGGCGGGCGAAACGCGTCATCGCGCAATCTCCGAAAGGAAAATGAACCTTGGCCGTAACGCCCGACCGCGCCCGGGGTTTCAGGTGACCTTCTTGGCGACGGTGAAGCCGAGGATCAGCAGGATCGCGCCGATGATCAGGCCGGCGATGAACAGGAACTGCGCGATGCTGGACGCCGCGCCGGCGATGCCGCTGAAGCCGAGCAGACCGGCGATGACGGCGATGACGGCGAAGATGATGGCCCATTTGATCATGAGGAGCGTCCTTCCAAAGGGCGGCGACGGCGCCGCGATGCAGCAGGAATGTCACCCGGCGAACCGAGGTTCCGGCCTTGCCGCGGCCGTGTTTGCGGACCACGCTTTCGTGAACTGAGGGAGACGACCATGTTTGGGACCGCCGCTTTCGCCCTGCTGACCCTGGCGCAGGTCGCGCCGCCGCCGCACGTGGCCAACAGCGCGCAAGCCCCGGCGGTGCGCCTGCATGTGGGCGACACCGGCATTCGATGCGTGCGCATGCCCTGCCCCAGTCGAGGGGTTTACGAGCCCGACGACGCGGGCGCCGCCGACCGCAATGCCCTGCTTTACGACGATGTTGACGGCCGCGCTGGTCCTCCGCCCATGAACGGCGATCCTGCGGCGTTGCGGACAATCGCCGAGGCCTGGGGCGAGTTCGGCTGCGTCGAGATCGACGGCCGCCTGATCCCCGGCGAAGACGATCGCCCCGTGCTTCGGGTGGACGAGGTCATCGGCCAATGCATGGGCCTGTAGGCCTGCCGGCGTTACCGCATTTCGATACGAGGAGGTGGTGGCTGGAGGCGGGATCGAACCGCCGACCTGTGGGTTATGAATCCACCGCTCTAACCATCTGAGCTACCCAGCCCCGGCGCTCGCGGTCGCAG
>NZ_JBXXZH010000037.1:0-50371 GCF_059640475.1 Calothrix sp. CBUCES-K 9914 | reverse complement strand
GTGTCATTTTGTAGAAAATTTAAACTGAACCTAATTTCCTTCCAAGAATGAATCAGCCCTGCCGCGTGGAAGGGGGGCTAAAACTTTTTTTAAAGTCCCCCTTATTAAGGGGGATTTAGGGGGATCAATCTTGACTAACTCGCAAATAAATCCACATCTGCGCGCAGTATATTAGGTATAATTGGGCGATTTAACCAATGTCCATCAGATTGTTGGATAGTAGTTAAAAAGCTCGAACGCACGTATTTATAACGAGATTCAACTGTATTATCAAGCTCAACTTTGATGTATAAGCCTTCCATTACATGACTTTGGTCAGTTTGTTTTAACGAAAGTTCAACATTAAGTCCTTTTTCCTGACAAATTTTTTGAAAGCTTTCTAGATGTTGGGGTGTTTGGTAGTGTGATTTTCCTAATAGTTGAATTAATTGTTTATATGATTCAAGTTTGCCTGTGAATAATATCGGTACAGATACTAATGGCAACGAGGCTAATAATTTTTGACGAGTTGCTGTACTTAGAAAGACTTGGTTTTCTAAGTCGAGTACGTCATATTCGAGAAAGTAATGGGGTAAGGCATCGTAAAATACCGTGTGCTTGGCATATAACCATTCACCATAAAGAATATAACGACTTCCCAATACTGAATAAAAAGCTGCTGCATGGGTGTTTGCCCATTGTTTGAATAAGTTGAAGTGCTTTTCACGGGCGCCACCAGTTAGGTAATGACCCCGACTTTGCAGTTTAATTTCATCAGTTGGACTAAAACTAATCGCTGCATTGGCACCGTCAACTTTTTCTTCGACAACCACATATTTATTTTTGATAGCATCAAAAGGAATGCTGTCTAGGTCTTCATCCCCAGGTTGCAACCGCGAACCCTGTATATGATGGGTACGCGGATATTTATAGATTTGTTCCATATGCTTTACTACCTTGGCATCTACAATCAAGTTATTTCATAGCGAACCGAAACGATTTGACAACCTACCAATTGCGCGCGGTTAGCTTGCCATAATTCGCCGTTGTTGAAGATTTTGATTGAGACGAGGGACTACATACGTTTGTACCTTTTTTTAATCCAAGGCTTGTATTTATATAATACAGGTACTTCACGAGTTGTGGCAACGATTCCGGAAATAGTTAGTTGTAGCATGGGCATTCATCGCCGTAGGAGCATACATTTGTATGGTGGGCATTGCCCACCTTACTTTTATTTTTTACCACAGAGACACAGAGTACACAGAGAGGGTATTTATAATATGTCAGAGGATATTACAACGCGAATAAATATAAAGCAGGAATTATTACAGCGCATCGAAGCGTTGGAATTTAAGCAAAGGTTATTTCCAGAGGGTAGTGGGCAAATTGATGCACTTGTACAATCTTTAGAGGATGTCAACCCGACAGATAAGCCACTGTCACCAAACCATCATAATTTATTATCAGGTAGTTGGGATTTAATATACGCATCGCGAGGAACAGTTGTTACACGGTCGTTTGCTTCAATTCCTGATTTTATTGAACGCGAAATCAAAATTAATCGTATTTGGCAAACATTGAGTATAAACGACAGTCAAGAAATTTTTACAATCAATAGTGCAGAAATTGCATTGCCTTTACTGGGAACATGGCAAATAGAAGCAGAAGCTTACTGGAAATCTGAAAGTGATGCTAAAACTGCAAAAGTTAGCTTCAGTGCATTTTCGACGCGCGCGATAAATCCTTTTAATATATCTTGGACTCCTGAACTTAAAATTCCGGTTTTGGAGTTTCTCAGGAATGAGGCAATATGGATAACCTCTTATTTAGATGATGACCTACGAGTAGGACGTGGAGCAACTGGAAATCTTTTTGTTTTTTCACGTAATATGTAACACTGATAAAGGAATTTCGGCTATCTAAAATTTACATGCTTGGGTAGTCGTCATCAAGTCCTTCGTATAAAGGCGCGTAACCGTTAATTAAGGAGATAAAGTCCGCTCAATGCGACGGTCTGGAATAAGCCACATAATTGCAACTAGAATATACAATATACAGGCTAGCCATGAGTTTACAAAGGAAAGTAGAATAGCTATAGCGTAAACAATCATCGATATTTTCCCTTTGAAGTCTTTACCTACTGCAATTGCGATAGCTGAATCTTTACCATGATGCGATATGAGGGTTTGAGTTAGAATAAAGTAAGCGCTTGCAGAGAATAATAATACTATACCATAAAGCGCTACTGGTAAAGCGGCGAAGTTATTCTCACCCATCCAAGCAGTGACGAAGGGAATTAGAGATAACCAAAATAATAGATGCAGGTTTGCCCAAAGGATACGACCGTTGACATGTCGAACTACCTGTAGTAGATGATGGTGGTTGTTCCAATAAATACCAACATAAATAAAACTAAGTACGTAGCTTAAAAATACTGGAATTAAGGGACGTAGTGCAGTTAAATCAGTCCCATGTGGCACCTTCAGTTCCAGCACCATGATAGTAATGATAATGGCTATCACTCCATCGCTGAATGCTTCTAACCTTCCTTTTAGCATCTGTATATGCTTTGTAAATTGTTTACATAGTAAGTATTTTAGCTTAACTGTGTATAAGTATAAAATTAATAGAACCTTAAAAAATTTCTGGAAATATATTATTTGTTGGCAAAACTACAGAAATATAGGGGGCAAATGTTAATCATATACGTGTGCGCTTGAAGTGAATTACATCTCTACACCAATCTTTCAAGTGCAGTCGATTTTAACGGTATGCCAAATGAAAGATTTATTAGTACTACTATTGCAGGTTTTACTTGGATGGCTTGTTTTTCAAATCGTTAGTATCAGTATCTTTTTCATATCCCTACGTTCGACGCATAGTACTTGTAGTGACGAAAAATTGCCAAAAACTGCTGTTGTACTCTCATTACGGGGAGCAGACCCTTTTTTATCAAATGCTCTACGTGCGCTTTTACATCAAAATTATCCTGCATACGATTTAAAGATAGTTGTTGACAACATTACAGACCCAGCATGGAATGTGGCTACAAGTGTAATAACAGAGTTTGGCGCCAGCAACTGTTCTCTTAGCGTTTTAAAAAACCCCCTCTCTACATGCAGTCTAAAATGTAGTTCAATTGTTCAAGCTGTTTCTGAGCTAGATGCTTCATATCAAGTTGTAGTATTGGTTGATGCAGATGCAATGGTTTATACAAACTGGTTACGTGATTTAGTTAGTCCTTTAAATAACCCAAAAGTAGGCGCCACAACAGGAAACCGCTGGTATTTACCCGATGGTATGTACTTGGGTTCGCTAGTTAGATATATATGGAACGTCTCCGCAGTTATTCAGATGGTTTTATATCAGATAGCTTGGGGTGGTTCACTCGCGATCAAAACCGAAGTTATTCATAAAACAGGGTTGATAGATATTTGGAAACGCGCGTATGCAGACGACACACCAATGCGAAGCATATTGAAAAAACATGGTTGGCAAATTAAATTTGTCCCTTCGGTAATGTTATTAAACCGTGAAGAATGTAAACTACCTAATTTAGTACGCTGGTTACGGCGCCAGTTATTTTCATCACGACTATATCACCCGTTTTGGTTTGCTGTAGTAGTTGATAGTATATTCACAATACTCATACCAAATATAGTCTTACTAATTGGCATAGTAGTATTGGTAACAAGAGACTTAAGCACATTCATATTAGCCATAAGTTACTTTGTTAGCTACATAATAGTCTTAGTCATTTTTATCTTGCTAATAGATAAACGCATCCGAAGTATAATTAGTAAACGCTGTGAAATATTACCGAAATCTTCACCCTTAACCGCAGTTAAACTTTTAATAGCACTTCCCTTAACTCAATGGATAAACGCAATAGCAATGGTAGCATCATATTGGGCGCTGACCATTGACTGGCGTGGTGTAACATATAGAATAAAAGGACGTTGGAACATAAAATTAATTGAATATCGCCCCTATCAAAGCAACAAATCAAACAACAGCAAAATCTCTTTGTAGTATCTCTTGTGGAGCGGGCATCTCTGCCCGCCTTACTCTGTGTCCTCTGTGTCTCTGTGGTAAAATTTAAGGAACCAGTTTGTTACAAATAACTAGATAATTACTATATATAACTTACAATTAAAATAAGAAAAGATAGTGTCTTAACACACCAACGATAAATTATGCAATCGCCTGTACACTTTCTCACCATTGAAGAATATCTCAAAGTCGAAGAGTCTAGTGATATTCGTCACGAATACGTAGACGGGCAAATTTTTGCAATGTCAGGCGCCAGTGAAGAACACAACCAGATAGCAGGTAATATTTATACTATACTCCGCCCTCATCTACGTGGCACACCTTGCCGTGCTTTTATTTCAGATATGAAAGTCAAAGTAAATGTACAGAATGTAGATATATTCTATTATCCCGACCTTTTGGTTACTTGCGACCCTAACGATAGAGAAAGATATTTTAAAACAAATCCAACTTTAATAGTGGAAGTACTATCTAAGTCTACTGAGGTAACAGACAAACGCGAAAAGCGAGTTAATTATCAAACAAAAAAATCATTACAAGAATATATATTAATTTCCCAATACGAAATCAAAGTAGAAGTTTATCGTAAAGACGCTCAAGGAAATTGGGCACTCACGGTATTAGGTAAAAATGATAGCTTAGAATTGAAATCAGTAGGATTAACCCTGACAATGGCAGATATTTATGAAGATGTTTTACCTGTTATATAACAAGCATTGAGATGTAAACTAGAAACTAGGAAAGCCGCAAGAAAAACTTTGAAAAATAACGTAGCTAGCAGCAATAAGTCATTTCTCAAAACTCTATAGTTCTTAAATATACAAAAATTTATCATCCTGTAACGACAGCTAACGCGGTAAAATATAAAAACCTGGCGCTTACTGGATTATCATGGGTAATACATTTGGACATCTGTTTCGCATTACTACGTTTGGCGAGTCTCACGGTGGTGGAGTGGGAGTTGTAATTGATGGGTGTCCACCTAGGTTAGAAATTACCCCAGAGGAAATACAGTTTGAACTCGACAGGCGCCGTCCTGGGCAAAGTAAAATTGTCACACCGCGTAAAGAAGACGATACATGTGAGATTCTTTCTGGAGTGTTTGAAGGTAAAACACTGGGAACCCCTATATCTATATTAGTACGCAACAAAAATACTCGTGCCCAAGACTATGACGAGATGTCGGTAAAGTATCGCCCATCTCATGCTGATGCAACGTATGATGCAAAATATGGCTTTCGTAACTGGGAAGGTGGTGGACGCTCTAGCGCGCGCGAGACTATTGGTAGAGTAGCAGCAGGCGCCATTGCTAAAAAAATTCTCCGTCAAGTTGCTGGTGTCGAAGTTATAGGTTACGTCAAACGCATTAAAGATTTAGAAGGTATCGTTGACCCAGGCGCCGTTACACTAGAACAAGTAGAAAGTAACATAGTCCGCTGTCCCGATGCCGAAGCAGCACAGCGCATGATAAATTTAATCGAAAAAATTCGTAACGATGGTAACTCGATAGGTGGTGTCGTCGAATGTGTCGCGCGTAACGTACCCAAAGGATTAGGCGAACCTGTATTTGATAAACTCGAAGCGGATATTGCCAAAGGTGTAATGTCCCTCCCTGCTAGCAAAGGGTTTGAAATTGGTTCCGGGTTTGGCGGTACATTATTAACAGGGTTTGAACATAACGATGAATTTTATATCGATGAAAACGGTAATACTCGCACCGTCACCAACCGTTCCGGCGGCATCCAAGGGGGTATTTCCAACGGTGAAAATATCATCATAAATGTAGCATTTAAACCCACAGCCACCATCCGTAAAGAACAAAAAACCGTTACAAATGAAGGCGAAGAAACAACATTAGCAGGTAAAGGAAGACACGACCCCTGTGTATTACCGCGTGCGGTTCCAATGGTAGAAGCAATGGTAGCACTAGTATTGTGCGACCACCTACTAAGACATCATGGTCAATGTAAAGTACTGTAGCTCCAACTCATCCTCTTGTGGAGCGGGCATCCCTGCCCGCCCATAAAGCTGACAACACACAGCAGTAGAATATTCCAAAAGAATAATATTTTGGTATGAAGTCAATCGAAGAAATTCATCAACAACTTGAGTATGGAGAGTTTGAATTCAGTCGTCATGCTTTTAAGCGCGCAGTAGAGCGTAACATTAGTGAACAAGACATCAGAGAGGCTGGAAAAAATGCTGATATAATAGAAGTATATCCTGATGACAAGTACTCACCAAGCTGTTTATTGCTAGGCGTTACAAATGCTGAACGACCTTTACATCTACAAGTCTCTTTAAGTAATTCAGATAAAACTAAAATAATTACACTATATGAGCCAGATGCTCAAGAATGGATAAATTATTCTATAAGGAGGTAATAATGTTTGAATGTCATGTATGTAAGAGTAATGAGGCAAGTGAAGAACTTGTCAACGAAATCTTTAAAATAAATGGTAAGCCTGTTCTAGTAGAAAGCATTCCTGCAAAAGTATGTGGACGTTGTGGAGAAGTTGTATTTAGTCGAGAAACAACTGAGAAAATTCGACAGATGTTACACGGAGCCGCAAAACCAGTAAAATCAATCTCCGTAGATGTTTTTGCTTTCAACTAATTAATGTAAGTGGTTTTGCTCATTAGTTGTTTTTACGTGTAGCATTTAAATTTACAACAACCATCCCCAAAGAATAAAAACCGTTACAAACGAAGGTGAAGAAACAACATTAGCAGCACTAGTATTATGCGACCATCTATTAAGACATCATGGTCAATGCAAAGTATTGTAAGTAAAACGGTGGAAATCTACCAATCTAGGATTTAAACTGAGTGTAACAACCTCAGTCAGTTTAGAGGTGCTGCAACATGGTACGACAAGTTACAGATATTGATGCCGCCGACTTGGTTATTTACCCAGAAACCGACGGTGAGCCAATGGCACAAAATACGCTACAGTTCAATGTTGCTCACTTAACGTATTAATGGTGCGTGAAAGCACTATATTTGGCGTTACATTGCTTGATAGTAATAGCTTTCACGCACCCTACCCAATGCGCGTTAGCACCTCAAAATTAATAAGTAAGCTCCAAAATAAATTCTACACTGAAAACGTTGAAGCTATAGGTCATTGGGATGCTTGGGTTAACTCTCAACTAGATTTAAATGCAAGTTCAGAAATAGATACTCAGTTTAGTATTATTAGCCTGCGTAGGCAGGCTTTGTTCGTATAGTCCCACCCTTCTAGGGTGTGGGTGCAAGATATAGGCAAGAAAACTAAAAGCAGTTGTTTTTGTTGGGTTCCGCAAAGCCTCTACCCAACCTACAAGTGTACGGGCAAGGATGCCCATTCCACAAGAGTGCCCATTCCACAAGATTGTTCCATCACATCCGTTACATCCGTTATATCCGTTGCCATTACTTTCTCATTAGCACAGAAACAGGCGCCTCATCCCATCCTCGAACAAAGGTATTATTGTCAAATTTAATTTGTTCAACTTGCTGTAACTTACTACGCTTTGTATACATATAAATCAAACCACAAGGTTTAAAAGTATTCTCTGATAATTCTGTTGCAGATGAAGCATTAAAAACGTTGACATGCCGTATTTTATATTGATTTTCCGGATATTCCTGCATTATTATCCACAATGGATATTCCCAAGTATCTTGACCCATCATTAAACCAACGTTGTAACATTGCTTTGAATTTAAATATTGAACTGCATGCACATAAGGTTGTTGAAGTTTGGGTCTATTTTTGAAGTACTGTTCAACGCGCGGAGTTTGAAAAATGTTGTTGCTGTCGATAATTGGTCTATAGCGGTTAAAAAATACCCAAGGCAATGCTGACAAAATTAATACAATCGCAATAGAGCTAATTACCCGTTTTTTGGAAAGATTAGATAATACTAAACCCAAAAATGGAGTTAATAATACAAAAAACGGTAAATGTAATCTTGCGTTCCAAGGTTGCCATTTTACTAAATAGCAAAATACACAAAATGTCGCGCAAACACTTAATAAATAAGAACCTGCTTGTTTTTGAAACTTCAGCTTTAATTGATTACGAAAAATAAATATGACAATACAGGTTAAGGTTAATAACAAGTGTAATAAATTCCCGGCGCCGTTTTCTTCTCCTGATAACCCAACAGTTGACCATCCACCCGGTACAAAGAATTCACCGTAGAAAGTAGTGCGTTTATCGTGAACACCTACACCAAGATAGTTATGTATAATTTGAATAATTCGGTTTGAAATGCCATTCCATAAACCAATAGGTGTACCGATATGTAAAGCCAGATTTCTTAATATATTAGAAATCATTACATTCACACCGAGAATCTCATTCGCATAATCACTAGGCTCACCGAGTATAGAACCAAAAACAAAGTAGTTACGTAAATAATGATTTATATTGATGACTAAAGCAAAACTTGCTACAAACAAAGCAGGTTTCCATACTGAAAAGTGTAGATATTTAACTTGCGATAACGTTACCCAAATTAAGAACGGCAAAATATAAAAGTAAGCTGTTCCTTTGGTTAAAATACATAACCCCAAACTACAGCCAAACAAAAGATATGTATTCCAATTGGTATTTTTGCCTTTATCTATAATAATTAAACCATAACAAGCGAGGCAAACTAACCAAAATGCTTCAACATAATCATTTTGTGTACTCGATGCTTGTAATATTCCCATTGGAATTGTTGCTGCTGCAACCGTGGCAAATATCTGTCCTATGAAGTTTGCTCCTAGTCGCTTTGCTATTAATGATACTCCTATCAAACACCCAATCATGCTTAACCACTGTACTGAGTTAGCAAAGTAGTCTCCACCACTTAATATCTGAAAGTGCATGATTACATATTCAGACCAGGGATTTTGATATAGCTGTGGTGTATAACTGACTGGATAATGCGCTACACTATAATTCTGCATCCAATGTACAACGCGCGGCATGTGGTAGTCCATTGAGTCCCAATTATTTGGTGGCGCCACTAAGCCAATTAAACCTGTTGATACTATAATTAACCCAATACCAGATAATAATATAATTGATAATTTGGATTGTTTAAGGTTTGTAACTCGCGTTTGGCTTGTTTGTTGAAAATAAAAGGCTATTATCACAACATCTATCACAAACCAAGCGCTTAAAAGTGATTCAAATCTAATTAAATTAAACCAACTCAATGACTCTGTAATGGCGGTGACGATTAAACCCCAAATCACAGCAGATGATATTATGGATATAGCCCAATTGTTTCGATTACTTAAGCTGTAGAAAATACAGTATAAAAAGGTTAAAGCAATGATAGGTAATATTAAAAGCATTGGTTTAACTGATTAACTACTCTAGTATGTATGTATATTACCTAACTTTTTAGCCTATAAAATGAAAACCCAAAAATAAATCAAACCTGTAGGTTAGGCGTTTCGCCTGACCTGACTACACAGCCAAAATATTTCACTGCACAGGCGGGACGCCTATGCTACGTTCCAATACCACAGTAATATAGGATACAGTGCTTATATATATACGGGTTATCTCGAATGGATTTTATTACAGGATTAGGTTTAGTAGCTGCAACGCTAACGACTTTCTCGTTTTTGCCCCAACTTCTAAAAATATGGCAAACGAAGTCAGCTAAAGACGTTTCGTATGTAATGTTGATTTTTTTCAATACAGGAGTCTTACTGTGGTTAATATATGGATTTTATCTAGAAGCTCTGCCAATTATCTTGGCTAACGGTATAACTTTGTTTTTCAACCTCATTATCTTGATGCTTAAGATAAAATATAGATAATATATATATAATTATTATGACTGTTTTTGCCTCAGAACATCTATTATTTGACCCTGTTACCCCTGATAATGATGCTATTCCTGTGATTTTTGCGTTTCCTAACGAGTACACAGTGGGAATTACTAGTTTAGGATATCAGATAGTATGGGCAACTTTAGCGACGCGCACGGATTTACAGGTAAGTCGTTTATTTACCGATATTTCTGAACAGCTACCACGACAACCGGAAATTTTAGGCTTTTCTATATCGTGGGAACTTGATTATGTTAATATTCTCAGCTTACTCGAATCTTTAAATATTCCTATTCGTGCTTCAGAGCGCAGTACTAATCATCCTATTGTATTTGGAGGTGGGCCTGTTTTAACGGCAAACCCCGAACCCTTTGCTGATTTTTTTGATGTTGTTCTCTTAGGAGATGGGGAGAATTTATTAGGTGATTTTATTGATGCTTATAAACAAGTTAGAGGTGAGTCTAGAGAAACTCAATTAAAAGCTTTGGCACAAGTACCAGGAATTTATGTTCCTAGTTTATATCAAGTTGAGTATCACAGCCCAGACGGCGCCATTAAATCTATACAACCAATTTTATCTGATGTTTCTGCGACTGTTCAAAAACAGACTTATCGTGGTAATACTTTATCCGCATCAACGGTAGTTACTGAAAAAGCTGCTTGGGAAAGTATCTTTATGGTAGAAGTTGTACGGAGTTGTCCAGAAATGTGTCGTTTCTGTTTGGCAAGTTATTTAACTTTGCCTTTTAGAACTGCGAGTTTGGAAGGTGTACTTATTCCAGCTATCGAACGCGGGTTGAAAGTTACTAATAGATTAGGACTATTAGGCGCCTCTGTTACACAGCATCCTGAATTTAACACGTTACTCGACTATATCAACCAACCTAAGTATGATAATGTGCGATTGAGTATAGCATCAGTTAGGACAAATACGGTAACGAAGGAGTTAGCGGCAACTCTGGCGAAGCGCGATACCAAATCTCTAACTATTGCCGTTGAAAGCGGTTCAGAACGAGTTCGCAAAATTATTAATAAAAAGCTCGAACAAGATGATATAATCCAAGCTGCTATTAATGCCAAAACAGGTGGGTTATCTGGATTAAAGCTTTATGGAATGGTGGGAATACCCGGTGAAGAAGCCGAAGATTTAGATGCTACCATCAAAATGATGCTTGATTTGAAAAAAGCGGCGCCAGGTTTACGATTAACTTTTGGATGCAGTACTTTTGTTCCAAAATCACATACACCTTTCCAATGGTTTGGTGTGAACAAGCAAGCAGAAAAACGATTACAGCTTTTACAAAAAAATCTTAAGCCAAAGGGTATCGATTTTCGTCCAGAGAGTTATAACTGGTCGATTATTCAAACTTTATTATCGCGTGGAGACAGGCGCCTGTCTAAGTTATTGGAACTAACGCGCGATTTTGGGGATTCTTTGGGAAGTTACAAGCGTGCTTTTAAAGAGTTGAAGGGTCAAGTTCCAGATTTAGATTACTACGTTTACGATAATTGGTCACACGACCAGGTGTTACCTTGGAGTCATTTGCTTGGACCGCTACCTCAATCTACATTATTAAAGCACTTGGCTGAAGCTATGAGTTTTCTGGAGGCGCCGTCAAAACAACTTCAACCAAGTGTATAATCAACTCTCTGTGCTGTAAACTCTATAAAATTATCAAATGCAAACAACTGGTGAATATTATTGTGCCTATTGCGGTGAAGAAAATCTTACTTTTATTGATATTAGCGCTGGGTTTGAGCAATCTTATATAGAAGACTGCCAAGTGTGCTGTCGTCCCAATATTTTGTATGTGAGAATTGACGAAGATACATTTGACGTTGAAATTGATACTGATTACGAAGAATAATTATCCCCGTAGGATAGGCGTCTCGCCTGTCCTACATGATTCCTACATGATATATTTGTCAATTATCTACCTTTACCAAATTTTTCCACAAAATAATTTTTTTCTCAATTAACCTATTACTGATTATCTTTCGTGCTTCTGATAAGCATTGCGTGATATTTAATTGACTTAACCATTGTTCGGGTATTTCACTTACAAAACTACGTATATCTTTTGCGGAATTATACTAGTGGTCTATGTCAATAGTTTTGGTGTGTAGGGTGCTGAGAAGCTATTACAATCTTCAACAAAACGAAAAATCATGTGCTTCTCAGCACCATCCAGAGTGTCGGTGCGTGACGCCACAAGTCTCTTCATATTGAGTGGAATTTTTTCGTAGCGTCACACACCCTACCATATCATCACGTCAGGCGCCAACGCCCCGAAATTAATGACACGAACCACTAGTTGTTGCTGGAAGCGGCGCCCATGCTGAATGCTGCGGTGCGAGAGAATTCAATACTTTCTTCAAATTCGAGAGATTTTACCTGTTTTACGAATTCGTTGGTGTTTTCTGGGAGTTTATAGTCTTTAGGAAATGGTGTAACTCTACCATCTTCCATAGCTTGCGCGAGTCGTAACCACACGTCAAGTTTCGCGCTTGGGTCTAAACCTCCGTACAATTGACTAATTTCAGTATTCGCATGACCTGCAATATCGCGCTGTGCTTGCAGCTGTTCTTCATAGGACATTGCAACAATTCGGTTAAATACTGCTTCTGCTGTTGCTTGAGAAGATGGGCTGTTTGCTGGTGTGAGTTTTTCCTTCAAATCAAGATAGCCAAACCAAAATAACGCTAGTTGGGTATCCACATCAAACTTCTGGAAAGTTTCCAAAGCTTTTTTGACTTTATCGCCGGTTGCAAATGATGTCATAATATTCTCCGATTGCCTTCTATCGTCAAAACCCTTCGCGAAGGGTTTTTTCTTTAACACGCTTAACATCATAGAAACCAGCATTTTTAGATTAACCCTGCCGTAGTTAGATTCCCACTTAACCACCCTTGGCAGATGTTATTGATATTTTTATCGCTATTTGATAATTCTTTCTTTATATGAGTTGATTTCGTAAATAAATTAATTAAATTTATTTAGTAAATTGATTGAAATATTTTTATTTGTCTTTTGCAAGAGCTATAACAGTAAGAATATTTTAATACTTAACTTGACTATTATATAGTTAAATTTACTGATGCTGCGGAACCTAAATAAATGCCTAAATACTTATAAAGTAAGTAAAATTTATAGAATTATTCAGCGTTGTCGCCTAGGCTTGTTTGTTGCCATATTGACAGTAATATTGGGTAATAACAGCTTTATTTATACCATAAACGGGTTAAAACTAAGCTTTTAAAATCAAATCAAAATCTATCGGATGCTATCCTGCGGGAAAACTCCGTTTACGTTCCCCAGCATGACATAAGTTCAGATTTTACCCGTTTGCAGTATACCATTCAAGTACTGTGGTTATTGCCGCAGAACCTTCTACATCAATACAATTGCAAGACAAGCAAGCTGTATCTACCTCAGTTGTACAACTAATGCAGACAGCAAAACTAAAGTACCAGTTGGGACAGTTTGCAAATGCAATTCAACTCTGGCGCCAAGCCGAAAAGTTAGTAGCAGAAGGTGATAGTCTTAAGCAAGCGGCTGTGTTGAGCAATTTAGCCTTATGTAGAAACCAAGGTGCCATCAACATGTGATTCTTTAGCACGCAACTCTTGTAAATCATGGTCTACCATCAATTCGACCAACTGCTTGAAAGAGTGCTGAGGTTTCCAACTTAGTTCAGCTTTTATCTTATAAATACAACCTACTAACTGCACAGGTTCATCAGGACGATAAAACGCAGGGTCTACGACAACATAATCCTGCCAATTTAAATTCACGTAATTAAAAGCACACTCAACTAATTCCCTGACTGAGTGAGTTTCGCCGCTAGCAATAATAAAATCATCTGGTTGTTCTTGCTGTAACATCGTCCACATAGCATGAACTGCGTCCTTGGCATAACACCAGTCACGTTTAGCGTCCAAATTACCAAGTCGTAGTTCTTTAGCTAAACCAAGTTTTATCATTGCTGCGGTACGAGTAATTTTTCTAAACACAAACTCTGTACCACGTCGGGGAGATTCGTGAGTATAAGTAATACCGCAGCAGGTATAAAGATTATACTGCTGTCTATAATTAACAGTCATCCAGTGCGCGTAAGCTTTAGCAACACCGTAAGGGTTACGAGGACGAAAAGCAGTGCGTTCACTTTGGGGTGACTCATCAGGTTGTCCAAATACTTCGCTACTTGATGCTTGGTAAAATTTTGCATCTGGTCTACAGCGACGTATTGATTCGAGTAAGCGGGAGACACCAATTGCAGTATACTCAGCAGTTAAAGCAGGTTGTGTCCAAGAAAGAGGAACGTAACTTTGGGAAGCAAGATTATAGATTTCATCAGGCTGAGTTTCAGTAATGACATCCATTAAGGAGCATTGGTCGAGTAAGTCGCCAGATACAATCTTGATTTTATCAAATAAGTGGTTAATGCGTTCTAAGTTACTAGTGCTTGAACGACGAACCAAGCCAAATACTTGGTAGCCTTTTTCTAGGAGAAGTTCAGCGAGGTAGGAACCGTCTTGTCCAGTGAGTCCAGTGATAAGTGCTTTTTTAGGCATAAGCTATAAGATTACACAGAAGATAAAATAAGTTAAGTTTTGCTTTTGACAACAGTGCAAAAATTATTCATCCAAAGTTGAAAGTACTTGTGACGAAAATTTTTAAAGCCACTTACATCTATCAATACTTCTTTAAGTTTGTTACGATTATAGTATCTTTTGTGGTCGCGTATTTCAGCTTCGCTTACTATTTTTAAATTGTACGCAATAAATTCAAGTATTGGTTGAGACCAAACTGAAGGAACCGTTATAATCAAAATTCCTTCAGGAGCCAAAACTCGATATATTTCTTTAAGAATTTCTTTCTCTTTTTCAATATGCTCTAATACAGCTAGCATTGTTACAACATCAAAACTTTCAGTTTCAAATGGTAAGTAGTTTTCTAATCTTTGCTGTCTTGTTTCAATATTTAAAAACTTGAACTCTGTAACTTTGAAATCTACACCATATCCCTTCTCTATATAAGGAGAAACTGCCTTCAAAAAGGTAGCAGAAGTCCCACAACCTATATCTAAGAGAATAGACTTTTTTGGAATATGGGGTAAAACCCTTTGAAGACGCATCTGTCTAAGTACTGGTTCTAGAAAGGCTTCGCTCATTGCTCCTCCGATTGAATTTTTTAATTAAAATGTATAAAGATAGTAACTACAGTATAAATATAAGTCAGATGTTTTTATCTTTGATAAATTACCAAGACGACTCCCAATGTAATAAAGCCTAAACCTAGAAGACGTGTTACTGGAACATTTTCTCCAAATACAAAGCATCCAAGAATAACTGAGAACGCATAAACTAGAGATAGGGATGGACCTGCAACGCTTAGTTTTACTCTACTTAAAAGCATAATATAAACTATCGTGCCAAGAGCATAGCACGTTAAACCTGCTAACAGTTCAGGTGTGGTAGCAATATTCAGAATGAAGTTAATGTTATTTACTGGATTTACTTTTCCTAACTTGACGGCGCCTGATTTAAGAAAAAACTGGCCAGAGGCACTAGATACAACGGACACAAGCAGTAAAAAAAAATCCTGTATGTTCATACGAAACTCCTCACACCATTAATTGAATGAACCAATTTTTATTATTGCACTAAATTACGGCTTAAATATTAGAGGTAATAGTAATATCTAGCTTAGGAGACTCTGCTTGTTTATCGCTGAACCAAGCAACCGACTCCTGCACCATAGATAAAACTAAAGTGTACTTACCTGGTTGATTTGGTGTCTTAATTATTGCATTGATTGCGGCGGATTCTCCTGAAGGCAGGTCAAAAGGAAGGGCAGTACGTTCGCCATCGCTTACTACAACTTTGCCATTCATATCTAACCAACGGTAAGAAAAGTTTGTAGTATTACGTCCTATATTTGACCAGATAAAATTGCTTTTGTTCTTAATCACAAAAGGTATCTTATACGTTGAACCAACCTTTAAAGATGTTATTGTGTTAGGAATTTTTATTTCTTGTGAGAAAATCTGATCTTTGAGTAATTGAGATTGTTTCGGCTGTTGATTTACTACATTAATATTTAACTCGTACAGTGGCTTACCAGTAGAATTAGTAAATTCACCAAGTCCTTCACTAATTAAATCAAATGTAAGCTTGTATATCCCAGGATATTTAGGAAAAATGATAGCAGCAATTGCCTCACTTGATTCGTGCTGTTTGGGTGTACCAGAAACGTATAATCTAACTTCGTTAACTAGTTTATTATTTTCGTCATAAAACCGACCTCTTACCCTTACTTCGCCTTTTTCCAATGTGGACTTATAACCAAACCACTTTGATAAACCAGTATTTTCAAGCTTAATTGTAATAATTTCTTCAGAACCTGGTTTGACTGAAATAGATGAACCTAGAGGTTGATTTCTACCTATAACTTGCTTTATTTTTCCACTAAGACCAGTAAGATAGGCTGGCTGGTCTATAGGGGGTCTAATAATTTTATGAAAGACAGCTTTAGCGTTCCTCTCTATCTGACTATCTCTTAAGCTCCAAAGTCTATACTGGTATTCATTTTTATCAATATTTAAAGGAATTGCATTCCATAAGTAACCAGGATTAGCTCCAAAAGCACCAACAAATTGAGTAAAAGTAGAAAATATTAATACTATTGTAAAAATAATTATATTTAGTTTAGTTAGTTGAGATAATTTGTTAATCTTTTTTAACTTAAATGACATTAAATAACCAATTAAGTAACATGTAATGGGTAGTATATCAGTTGTGAACCTTGCTCCATAAGAATGCCCAGCCCACCAACATACATAGAAGAAATAGCTAAAAAGTAAAATTAGAGCAGAGACCGCCATGCACCCTATTAGCTTTTCATCCTTACCAAACCTTGCCTGAAAGACTTTATAAGCTCCTGGCAAAGAATACAAAACAATTGGAGATAAAATTAGTAATCCTCTACTAGGACTAATAAGTGTTCCTAGTGATGCATTAATAAAGCGATTCAAAGTAAATTCATATGGCGGTGCATTAAATAATCTAGAGTATCCACCAGTAAAATTGCCAAAGTAGTATAAGTTCCATGCAATACTTGGTAGTGCTGAAACTAAACCTAAAAGGAAGAAAACAGATTGATAGCGATAGATAAAAATTGAATATATAATAGCAGCAATTGTATACAGCGTACTTGTTGGGCGGATACCAGGCAATAAACCACATGCTACTCCCGCTACTATTAACCATATTCTCTGACTTTTTGTCGAAGCTCGGTTAGCCTTTAGAAAAGAAAATATTGTAAATATAAGTGTTAAATTTAAGGCAGTATGTTGCCATAATCCTTGAGAACTAGTCATCCAAGTATTAGTCGCAAAGGCAAATATAAATGTGGAGAGTAAACAGGCGACTCTTGTAAATTTTAGTCTTAAAGATAAATATAATATTACGATACTGATAACAGTAGTAATAGTAGCTGCAAGCTTTTCAAAAAAAACTCTATACATCTCGAAATTTGGAGATGTCAAATCTAGTGTTACTCCTCCATAATTGTATATAAGTTTAATATAAGCATAAAAAACAACATATAAAGGAAAAGTAACAATAGCTGTTCCTATAGGATAGGCTGAAACTAAATGACCATTTATTCCTTCTGTAAAAAAATAGCAACTGCCACTACTTTCGTTACAAAAAAAACTTTTTCTAAAAAGATCAAAATTCCAAGTATGGTTTTCTAAGAAGTTGAATGCTAATAATGTATTTGGTACTGTATCACCACTAGCTATTGTTACTCCATTACCGAGATATACTATAACGGAGATTAGAATTATAGCAACAATCTCAATTGCCGTAGTTTTATTTTTTTTATTCATTTATATATGTGGTATTAATAGTTGAATGTTAAAAGCAAAGACTTACACTTACAAAGTATAAACTTTTATTTGATAAAAAAATTATATTTAAAAATGCACCAAATAGCTTGAAAACCATCTTTCCAACCTATCTTTTTTCCTTCCTTATAAGTTCGACCGTAATAAGATATACCAACTTCATATATACGACAGTCTAGCTTGGCAAGTTTAGCAGTAATTTCAGGTTCAAAGCCAAAGCGATTTTCTTCAATTTTTATAGATTGAATGATTTCTCTACGAAACGCTTTATAACAAGTTTCCATATCTGTGAGATTGATGTTAGTAAACATATTAGATAACATTGTTAAAAATCCATTTCCAACTCTATGCCAGTAGTAAACAACTCTATGAGGTCTACCACCTTGAAAACGGCTGCCAAAAACAACATCTGCTTTATTATCAAGAATGGGTTGAATCATTATTGAGTATTCTTTAGGGTCGTACTCTAAATCTGCATCCTGCACGATTACAATATCACCTGTCGCAGCCGCAAATCCTGTACGTAAAGCGGCGCCTTTTCCTTTATTTTTAGAATGATAAATTACTTGATCTACTTGAGCTTCTATTTTTGACTTTAAAAGCTCTCGTGTTCCATCTTTAGAATAATCATCAACTATAATAATTTCGCAGTTTTCAACTGGAGACGACTTCACAAATTTGACAACTTCACCAATTGTCCCTAGTTCGTTATAACAAGGAATAATGACGGATAACTTCATACAACGAATAGCTCCTTTCTACACCATGTATATTGTTGAAATCAACGCTTGTTCAATTTATTAATATAACTTCAAACTTTTTATTTATATGTAAATAAAAAATAATTTAATTTACTAATTCTAAATACATTTCTTCGATTTTTGCCCATACATAATTGTTGTTAACAAACTTCTTTCCCTGTAAACCTAATTGCTTTCTCACTCCTTCATTTAATATTTCTATAGCTACTTGAAACTCAGCTTCGTTTGTGTACCAAACTCCACCCTGCGCTCTGCGACATTGCCCCACCAAAACATCGCATTTCCCGTTGACTAAAACAGATTTACCTACTGACCATGCTTCTAACAATACCATAGAGAGACTCTCATAAGGTGACGGCATTATCAGCAAATCACAAGCAGTTAAAGCATCCCATTTAGTCTGTTCATCTACAAAACCCAAAGAAATAATATCTGCATGTTTAGGTATTGGCATTGTTGGTTTACCTAGTAAAACCAATTTTGTAGAAGCACTTTCCTGTTTGGGTAAGTTTAGAAAGTAATTAAAAAGCTCTTGGCATCCTTTGGAAGGGTCAATTCTACCAATGTATAGAAAAAACGGTTGATGTATATTGTATTTTTGTCGAAATTTTTCTGGATTATAAACTGATGGTGCTTCTACTGCTACCCCAGCAATTGAACCCTCTATTTTAGCTTCAGGAAAACGTGCTTTGATAAATTCAAATTCTTCTACTGTATTAAAGATGAATCCACGAGGTTTTTCAAAGAACTTATCCCACATACTCATATAAATTGTCCATTCATTATGAGCCAAAGGAGCAAGATAAGCTTTTTGTGCTACTAATGGAAGAATGAAGTAAGTTGTAGCGTATAAATACGTAAAGAAAATGAATGCATCGTATTCATGTTGATGATTTTTTACATAATCAATCATTTCCAAAGAAAATGGCCCCTGTGCTTGCATCCACCTTTCTTGCTCGTTTATAGATGCTGAGTGCAAACGAGAACAGATATTGTCAGATAAACGATTAAATGCTTTAATATCCCGCTGCTTTGTAACTGGAAAACGTCGCACTTTAACTCCCAAAACATCTGCAATTCCTGAAGAATAGTTATTTTTCCAAGAAATATAGTCTAATGCACAGGTTGTTAATATTTCAATATCCCAATATTTAGACATTCTTTGTGCAATTTGTAAACAGAGACTTTCAGCTCCACCATTTACCTCTAATCCACATCTTTGAACGACGAATGCAACTTTAGTCATTATTCTATCTCATTAGGAGGATAACTTCTGTATAAAAAGGAAGGTTTCTTATCACCTCCTGTATCTTTGTTAATTGCTTTTACAAAAATATATTGTCCTAAATCAAATTGTCTATTTTTTAACAGAGGTACTAATGTATCAACTGAGCAATAATTATTACTGAAATTAGCATGTACATCCGCAGTGAACATAGTCTCAATTGTAAATCCCAAATAATTCAGTAATAAATGTAACTCATGCTTATTATATTCTCGATTGTGTCTTCCATAGGGACCGTATGAAGAGTATGGGTCATATATATTGGCACCAGCGATCATACGAGCAACATTTTCTAATCGACTTACATTTGGTGTAGTCAAAATTAAAACTCCATTTGGTTTTAGTACCCTCTTAATTTTTTTTATAACGGCAACTGGGTCTAAAAGCAGATGTTCGATAATTTCACAAAATAAAACAACGTCAAATTCATCATCATCAAAAGGAAATTTATCAGCTTCTATATTAAAGTGATTAGAATTTAACTGGGCTGACACAATTTCGCTAGAATGTACATCTTTATAAGCTACTTTCTGAGTAATCGTATCACCTATATGTGAACCAAAATAATTGGCTAAAACAAGTTTTAAACTTGTAAATTGTTGCAGTAATATAGTAGTGAAATAAGGATTTGCGCCTAATTCAAGACATTTACCTGATAAACCTTGTACTAGTCCATAAGTATAAACAAATCGACGAAAATCTTCTCTACAATAATTCTCCATTTCTTGAGGAGGCGCATCCTCAACTCGTACAGAATTGAGAATATAAAACAAACTTTTCTCAGATATTCCAGCTGGTAACGGCAACTCTGGACGTAAGGGAAATAAATTTTCTACTGGTTTTGACATTAAATTGTTCACTCGACCAACTTTTTTGAACAATTTTTGCAATTTCATGATGTAACTATTCATGGTAATTATCGCTCTATTTGTGAAATTAAACGGTTTAAGACATTGTGTATATTTTGCGGGGTAAATCTATTTCGTACACTACACTGTGCTTTGATTATTTTTGCACGTAGCTTCTGGTCTCGAGCAATGAGTTTAGCTAATGCTGCTACCTGAATTAAATCATCTTTAGTGGTGAACATTAGACCTGCTTCACCCAATGTTTCTGGAACAGCAGTACTTTTATAAGCTAAAATCGGAATATCGAACCACATAGCCTCTACTATTGGCACGCAGAAACCTTCATGCTCGCTCATTGACCAGAACAAATGTGCTGTTCGATAATAAGCTAATAACTGAGCATCGTTTACCTGTCCTGGTAAGATGACAAAATCTGCCAGGTTTAATCGATTAATTGTATGAATCAAATGCTGGTAATATGGGTCGTTAACATCACCATATCCAACAAGAATGATTCGTGCTTCAGAGTCCATTGTTAAATAATGCGCGAAAGCTTCCAGCAAATCATCTTGTCGCTTATTGGGAGCTAGACGACCCACGAACAACAAATTAGCTTTACCGTCTTGTAGCTTTCGCATTAATTCAGCATCTGCTGATATATCCCACTTACTTGGATTTACCATAATTGGCAAAACCCCTGGTTGAGGAAAACCGCTCGCAGCAAGTTCAGTAGCATTGTACTGTGAATCTCCAACTGATATAGGGAAGTACAGCGATAGTTGTTTTAGGTCTGCCCTACCTTTTTCTAAAATTTTTGCAAATTCCGGTCGGTAAGGTGCAAAAAATTCTGCTGGTGTAATGTTATGGTAAATTAAACATTTAGAACTTGGATGAGCAATAGCATAATCTGTTAACTCAGAACCAATTGAATGGTGATAAATTAAACCTGCTTGGCTATTAATACTTTTAGAATTGAATATTATTGCTTCATTGGCAACTAGCTCATCTCGGTATCGAACATAAATATCCGATTTGTATCCACAATCTCTTAAGTAGTCTCTAATTGCTATTGCATGGTTAGATATTGCATCACCATAAGCCAAATTTGGTAAAAGTTGATGAATTTCCTGAAACCTTCTAGCTTTCTGCTTTTTTATACTAACTACTGGTTGATGATAAAGCCCTAATACTTGTTCGTAACGTTGAATAACTTTATCCCACACAGCATTTTCTTGAGCATAAGTATAGCCTTTCGTTCCAAGGTCAGTCATTATTTCTTCGCTAAGGTTGTCTACTTTTGCAAAAAGTTCCACCCATTCACTTTCTGTTTTTGCTGTCCAACCTCCCTGCGCGGACTTGACGGCCATTGCAGTTGCTAAACAATCTCCATGCACCGCAACAGGTTTTTTGTAAAACCAAGCTTCCATCATTACGCGCGAGTAACTTTCGTTCTGGCTTGGTTGAAATAAAGCTAAACAATTATCTAGTAATGCCTCTTTTTCGTTATCTTTGACTAAACCTAAATCAATTAAGTCTGAAGTAAAGCTATCAAAAGATGTATTTCCAGACCCTGCTAGAACTAATTTAAGACCAGAGCTTGAATATTGCTGTTTAAAGCTTGCAAAAGCTCTAACTAATAAATCTGTATTTTTTGTAGTGTCTCGACGTCCCAGATAAAGGATAAACTGCTCTTGTGTTGGCTGAAAGTTTCCAATTTGAATACTTTCCTGATGATTCTCCTGTATCTCTACACCTTCACCAACTACAATGCTTTTACAAATAATGCCTGGTCCATACAGTTGTTTCGCTAGTTCGGCTTCACCTTCACTATTAAACAACAACGTTTTTGCTAGATGGAAAATATTTGCAACTTGAGGTAAGTAAGCATAAACTTCGTTATGCAAGCAAGGTTGTAAAAATGCTTTATTTGCAACAACTGGTAAACTATTTAAAATAAGTCCATATAGATATGGTACAAAAACAAATGCATGATATTGTTGTTGTTTTACTTTTAAAAAGTTTATTAAATCGTCAGAATTAATATTCTCGGAAGTAAATTGCTCTGAAGCCTCTGTGCTAACCGGGCTAACTCCTGGTTTTAGTGTAGAGCGCTGTAGAGTTAACATAAAACTATTAACTTGATCAAAAGTGTATCTATCGCGATTATTCACTTTAAATCTACGAACTGTAACACCTTGCTCCTCTGTTACCCCTGGTTTTAAATGATTAACACTCCAATCTTCATGAAAGGAACGGCAACAAGTTGTTAACACCTCAACTTGATATCCTTGGTTAGCAAGACGTGTAGCAACCTGCCAGACTTGTTGTTCTGCTCCTCCTTTTAAATCTTTGCCAAACCAAGGAGTGACAATTGCAATTATAGTCATATCTTATACCCTACCACTGCGTAATCTTGTGCCCCGTAAAAATAATCATTAAAACGTTCAGCTTCCGCAGAACCACTTAGTTTTAAAGTATCCGGATAAGGATGAAGTTTTAAAATATTAACTCTACACAATCCAACGAATTCAGCAAGAAATTTGATAGTAATACTGGGTAAAGGATTGCGATGAGTCGGGTCAATATAAAAATTATGGCTACCTACTAATACATTTTCTGGATTGGGAGTTTCAAAAATAACTAACCCCTGTGGTTTTAAAACCCTTAATGTTTCAGTAAATAACTTTAATATATCTTCAAAAGCTAAATGCTCTATGATATGAAAACCTGTCACGGCGCCTAAGCTTCCATCTGGCAAAGATTGCATACACTTAATTACATCTTCTTCTATAACCTCTAAATCTCTACTCCGACATTGCTCTAACATTACCCGATTAGTATCTATACCTTTCGCAGAGTATCCAGACTCCCTCAATAATTCTAACCATTCGCCACGTCCGCACCCTACATCTAAAATAGGTGTATCTAATTTACCTATTTTTGCTTCTTCTATTAAGGGTAAATAAAATCTTAATCTTTCATTAATCTCTTCTTTACTACCTCTAAACTGATCCTCGAAAGCAACATATAACGCATCAAGTGAATGTTTATGTTCATCTACAAAATCTTGTATTTGATTTTCATTTAAAGATTGAGGTAAATTTTTACGTGCTTCTTCTAAAAATAAAGTTATCAAACGTTTTTGTTGCGATAAATCATTTTTAAGGTAACTGTCGTTTTGAATGTAGCGTTCATCCATATACTGACAACGCTTCTCCAATGCTTTAACTTTATAATCCATACTTTGAATACTACTATCTGTAGTATCTAAGCGTGCGACTATTTGTTGAACGCTATTATCTGTAGTATCCAAACGCGCGACTACTTGTTGAACGCTATTATCTGTAGTATCCAAACGCATAGCTACTTGTTGAAGGTTGCTATCTGTAGTATCTAAGCACGCAGCTACTTGTTCAACGCTACAATCTGTAGTGTCTAAGCAATTACTTATTTGTTGGACACGATTATCTATGTGATGTTTTAATGCTTGCACATTGTTTTCTGTAGATATTAAGTGTTGCTGTAGTTGCATCTTCAGAATACTTATTTCTTCACTCAACTGCTTGTTTATTGCCACCGACTCTTTAAGTGACTGTATTAAATTAAAATTAACTTCCCTTTGATCTTTAAATAATAGATTAAATATTTTTAAGATAAATTTCCCTAATAAATTGCCAATATCTAATGGCAATTTATTAAATTTTTCAGGAATTTTTGAACGAATATAAGCTCGTAATTCTGCATTTTTGATCAACGCTTCAATATACGCTATGTTGATATTATTTTTACTTGTATTACTTCCAAAAGAATTAAAGTTATTACTAGATATAACATCCAGAGGTGAAAAATTCTTTCTTCGTTTACTTACTTCCTCCGTAATTCTTTTCCTTAAATCATCTACATCAATTTCTGGATTAGTTGATTCAATCATATAATAATACCTACTTGCTATATAATAATTTAAATTTTTCATACTGGATTGTTGATTTTAAATCAACAACACCATCACAATGGATAGAATTATAAACTTCAAACACGATTAACTCGTCAATCCAATCATAACTAATACCTTCCTCGGAATGTACTCCTACTGTTACTGTATACACACCTTTATTTAAATGACAAGGGACTTGAAAGCATACTTTTATTTGCTCACTTGTATTCATTTCTGGTAATTTGACATCAAGAAGCTTAGTGTTTGTTCCGTAAATTACTAAACCCATCAAATTCCTAATAGAAATGCCTACTACTAAATCAGAAACGTAGCAGTTAGATTCTAATACAATTTCTATACCAAAGGGTAAGTCATTTAGTAATTTAATTTGCTCTTTTTGTTCAAAGTCTAATATTTTTACACTTTTAATATTAACGAGTTTATTACCATGTCTATGTAATTTCTCTGATTCTGTTTCTACAAAATCTTCGTAATTTTCTATTAGTTGTATTTCTTCAGTTTTGTCTTCGCTAGTTTGATCTGAACTTAATAAAGCAATATAATGATTTACGACATCTTTCGGATTACCTACTTCTAGCATTCTGCCATGTTCCATCAAAACTGCACTCTGGCATAGCATCTTGACGCTAGATGAATCGTGCGAGACAAATAAAATAGTTACTCCCTTTTCTTTAATTTCTCGAATACGCTTCATACAGCGCGCTTGAAACTTTGCATCGCCTACAGCTAATGCTTCATCTACTATTAATATATCTGGATTAACGCTTACAGCTACTGCAAACGCCAATCTTACATACATACCACTAGAGTAAGTTTTTACTGGCTCCTCAATAAAATCTCCAATATCAGCAAACGCTGCAATTTCATCAAACTTAGCTTCTATCTCTTCCTGACTCAACCCTAAAATTCGTCCATTAAAAAATACATTCTGGCGCCCAGTAAATTCAGGGTTAAATCCACTACCAAGTTCTAATAAAGCTGATACTCTCCCCCGAACATGTACATTGCCAGTGGTTGGTGTAAGGGTTCTCGCAATAATTTGCAGCAGGGTGCTTTTACCGGAACCATTTTGACCAATGATTCCTACAGTTTCACCAATACATATTTCTAAGTTAATATCTCGCAGTGCCCAAAACTCAGTCGCATAATTCTTCCCTGGTAGTAAAACTTCCTTAAGCTTGTCTACCGGGCGCCCATAGCGCTTGTAACATTTCGAGACATTTTTGAGTGAAATTGCTAACTCCTCGCCCATGACACCACACGTTAATAAACAACCTAAATCATTGCATTAACTAAACTTTTCCGGATAATAGCATTATCAAGCGCACTCGATAACCCCTCTCCATTTTGAACCAAGCCTAATGCCTGTAAATCAGCTTCAACCATCATCTTTACTAGTTGCTCAAAGCTAACCGATGGTTGCCATGACAACTTTTGCTTTGCTTTAGTTGCATCACCAATTAATAAATCTACCTCAGTTGGGCGCAAATAGCGCGCGTCAAACTCAACATAATTTTCCCAGTTGAGATTGACATACCCAAAAGCAATCTCCAAAAACTCTTGTACTGAATGCGTTTCTCCAGTCGCTACCACATAATCATCAGGTACATCTTGCTGTAGCATCAGCCACATTGCTTTGACGTAATCTTTGGCATAACCCCAATCACGTTTGGCATCTAAATTACCCATGTAAAGCTTTTCTTGCTGTCCTGCTAAAATACGCGCGACGGCTCGTGTAATCTTACGAGTAACAAATGTTTCACCGCGTCTCGGAGATTCATGGTTAAACAAAATACCATTGCAAGCAAACAATCCATAGGATTCGCGATAATTAACTGTTTGCCAGTGAGCGAATACTTTAGCACAAGCGTAAGGACTGCGAGGGTAAAAAGGGGTTTCTTCGGATTGTGGAACTGAGCGTACTTTACCAAACATCTCAGAAGAACCTGCTTGGTAGAAACGTACCTCAATGCCTGTTCTTTGCTGATAATCGCGTATTGCTTCCAATAATCTTAAAGTTCCCATACCTACCGCATCAGCAGTATACTCAGGAGAATCAAAACTTACACGCACATGGGACTGGGCGCCCAGGTTATAAACCTCTTGTGGCTTTACCTGTTCAAGAATACGCCGCATCATTGTGCCATCCGTCAAGTCCCCATAATGAAGAAACAAACGCGCGTCTTGATCGTGTGGGTCAGTATAAAGATGGTCGATACGGTCGGTATTAAAAGTTGATGTTCTGCGGATAATACCGTGAACTTCATAGCCCTTGGACAGCAATAGCTCACTCAAGTAAGAACCATCTTGACCTGTAATACCCGTAATTAGCACCCGCTTACACTCTGTCATACTCGTTCATCACTCCTACACAATAAACACCAAGCTAGTTGATGTTTGGTTTTATTTATTACACAAGTAAACTTGTGTAATCAGTTCAATATCGGGTTAATGTTTAGATAGATATTAACTAACGATAGGTTATAACACATCAGCGAAGGCTGGGCGTAGTCTTCTATACACCCACAACCCCATTACAAAGATTACAGTAGATATGGTGGAAGCAACAGCCAACTCTCCCCAGTGCTTAACCTCCCCAACTAAAATTACATCACGATAAAATTCGGCAATTGCAGTTATTGGGTTTAACCAAAAAACCCAAACGCGCCACTCAGAAGGAATTGCTGATGCCGGATACATTATTGGAGTTAAGTAAACCCAAATGTTTAACACTACTCCTAACGTTTGAGGAATATCTCGCAAAAACACCGTTAGCCCAGCAGTTAAGTATCCCAAGCCCGCTGTTAGTAATAACTGCGTTATCCAAACCAACGGTAGCAATGCTAGGGTTACGTGTAAAGTGTGAGATAATGCAGCTACAAAAAAAATCAACGCCATTAATCCAAAAGAACTTTCAATAAACGTTGACAAAATCGGCACTAGCGGTAATAAGCTCAAAGGGAAAACTACTTTTTTTACCAAATTCGGTTGCCCTACTACGGCGCCAGCAGCTTGCATTAGCCCGCCTGTGAAAGCAATCCAAGGTATTAATCCAGCAAACAACCATAAACCAAAGGTAAAATTGTTGTCTGGTAATCCAACTAGCTTTAACTTAACCTTCAATACAACTGAGAAGACGTAGGTGTAAATTAATAACTGTGATAACTGATGGACAAGCGGCCATAGATTTCCCAAAATAGAACCTTTGTACTTTGCCTCTAAATCCCGTCTAACCAAAGTTCGTAATAAATCGTACTTTGCCCACCAGACCTCGTTTACTGGTAGTAAACGCCTTAATTTTCTGGTTTTATGAAATACACCTCGTATTTGTTGAATCAATTGACATCTCCTCACTCATTATCTAGCTGCTATTTTTGGTAATCAATTTGATACATAAGCTCTATGATATTTTACTAGCATTTGGGTAATATTCTATTTATACTTCAATCTTGACTCTTGGTTCTATAAGATTCCTGTAGGCTTTTAAAGTTTGTCTTGCCGTCCTTTCCCAAGTAAATAATTTTGCTCTTTCCTTTCCTTTGGCAATTAATTCTTGACGCAAATGTGAATCATTAATAATTTTTAGAATTGATTCGGCTAATTCAAGTGGTTCCGAAGGATTAACGAGTATAGCTGCATCTCCTGCAACTTCTGGAATTGAAGAACAGTTAGAACTGACAACAGGCGCCCCTAAAGTCATTGCCTCTAGTACAGGTAGTCCAAACCCTTCATAATGAGATGGATACACAAAAACATCAGCTTTAGAATAGAATAGCGCGACTAACTCATCAGATAAATAGTCAAGATGATAAATATTATTACTCCAAGGAGAATTGTGAATAGCTGTGAATATTGGTTCGTAGTGCCAGCCTTTTTTGCCTATTAACACTAAATTATGAGGGATATTATATTTTGACTTTAAATAATTAAACGCTTCAATCAAAGCACTAATATTTTTTCTTGGCTCAATTGTACTAACAAATAATAGATATGGTCGTGAGAAATCATAATCAAACCTCTCTAAAAGCATTTCAGTCTTTCGACTTGACAGACTATTAGAATGATAACGACTCGCAAGCGGCGTTACATATATCTTTTCTGGGTCTACGTGCAAATAGTCAACAATATCTTGCTTAGAACTCTCAGAAATAGTCATTACTAAATCTGTCCACTTCAAGCAACGCTGCACTTTTTCTGTATATTTAGAGACCACAGAATCTACATATTGTGGATACTTCATGAAAGTTAGGTCATACAAGTTCATGACCTTTAAGCTTTTACGACATGGGTACACAGAATAGTTTGTGCCATGAACGATGTGAGGAGAACCAAAATATTTCTCGAAACAAGAAAAAAGAGATTTATTTTCTGTAGCTAATAATAAATCTGATATCCTGACTGGCATTGGAAAAAAATTTAAGTCTGAGTGTGATTTGAGACAATCTGGAAAACTTTTGCTACCACGTAACCAGCTTTTTAATCCAGGTTGAAAAACTAGCCCTAAGCTAAAATTTTCAGTGTTTTGCAAAGTACTCAGAGAATTTATTAAATTAGCTACAAAAAACCCTACACCACTAGGCTTAGGATCAACTGGAGTTGCATCAATTACAACTTTTAACATGGGAAAAATTACCACTCATTAACTATTGACTCGTATAATTAATCTGTATTATTCAATTTAAAAATTACCAGAAGCAACGCCAAAGCAATAATGGCTTGTTGACCATTGACTAAATGCAAGTCAGCTAAAATTAATCTCTGACTTACATTCATAAAGTTTTATGCGCCTAGATTAATACTAGTACATCTATTAAATTTACACTTTTATAAGTATAAATTTGACTTATGTTAACAAATCTAAAAGTTACAGTTAAGTATATAAAGTTACCATTAGTCATCAAATGAGCATTGAAACTTATTGTACTCAAACAAGATAGCAATTGCCGCTACTAGTAAATACCGTAAAATCACTGTAATTAATTATTCTCCATAAAGATTAAAAAAATCTCAATGATTATACTTAGGTCAGGAATATTTGACCCGACGAGACTTGCCAACTTCGGCACCGATATACCCTGCATTCTCCCCTATAACCGATATAAGTTTGAATGCGTACAAAGTAGCATATAGATACAAAGCTTAATGGTCGTACCCCCCTATTCACGTACTACTATAAAGTTATTCGTAATATTCTATACATAATCCGTAAATATAGATAATTTATTTTCTACGTGACGGCTATGCTAAGATTATGCGTTCCTGTTCATACGGGCGCCTGCGAAAAAACTCATCTAAAACCGCCAACTCTAATCGCGATAAAACATCAGTATCTGTTACGTCAATTATACTGGAAACAGGTACAACAGTTTGTTAACACAAAATCAATTAAGTATTTACACTTATTTATGAAAATAGCTTATAACTTTTTTTGCTAAAAATCTCAAATCAAAACCTTTACTTTTTGATAAAGTTATGTTAGCTTGTTGATTTTCTTGATTTGCTCTATCGCCAAGCTGAGTTTCCAGTTCTTCAAAATTATTTTGAATAGAATTATGAATATCCTTAAGATTTTGACCGTTGTATTTATGAGGCACTATTTCACCAGTACCAATATTCATTATTTGCCTAAAAAATATTTTATTTATAAATGCATCTGACAACATAGGAGTATAATATATGCACTCAGAGAAAAAATAATGAGTGACTTGGCTGTGACGGCTTCTGGTACAATCTAAAATTGGACTACCTCCATGTAACAAATTTGCTGACCAAATAACTGCTTGACCTTTTCGTAGGTTAACATCGACTTTTTTAAGTTTTAAATTTTCAATTGTAGATTGGATAAATCTCTCATAGATAGGGTAGTACTCATAGCTTGTTTGGCTACTACCACTAAGTCCAATATGATGTAAATCAAAAATAGGTAACTTGTGACTTCCCGGATAATAGTGAAGAGGACCATTGTTTGCGTCAATATCTTCAAGTGCTACCCAAACACCACACATAAATCTTGCTGGGAAGGTATGAAAGTGTATTGTATCACTATGCGTTGCTTGCTGGGTTCCTTTACAAAAATTTAAGGTTTGAAAAGGAATTGGTTCTCGTTGATAAAGCACTCTAAGTAACTCTATAATTTTTGAGTGAAGTGCAATTTTTTTGACATACACATTATCACACCATGCATCTTGTATCCTTACGTCTTTATACTTTGGAGATAAATCATCTATTATTCTTTTAGATATTACTTCAAAATCATCTAAATCTAAATCTATAATTAAATAACCATCATCCGCAAAACTCTGAACCAACTTTTTTGTAGATTCATCTAAATTAGAAAGATTGATTAACTGGTCAAAAAATGGAGAATCTACCCAAGGTAAATTTAGCTTTGGAATATCTTTTGTCGAACTCATATTTGCCTATCCTTAACTGTTGCTTAATTTCTTTTTAATTTGAGATAATAATTCTGGATTGAAAGTTTGTTCCCATGAAGACGACCAATTAACTTTTGAACCTGCTAGACGCGAATTCCAATCACGAGTTAATATTGCAGCTTTTACTATAGTTTCTGCAACTGAGTCCATTGTTGGTTCTGCTGCCAATATATTTGTGGATATATCCCTCATTCGGTTCGCAGTTTTATTTAAACAGGTATTAGTTACGACTATCATACCAGCCGCCGCCATTTCTAAAGGTAGTAAACTAGGGTGAGGAGTGTACATTAGTGCTAACCCTAAATCATGTTCTGGAAGCAATTGACGGTATTCGTCTAAGCTGACTTTGCCTAACATTTGTAAAGAACGTCCGTTCGCTAATGGTACACTTGGCTTTAATAGTTCAGTCCCTATACCATAAAATTCCCACTCTTCTGCATCAAAGGCGCCTAGATGTATCGCTTCGTTAAGTGCCATCAACCCAATTTCAAACATATTACGCGCGGCATGAGCTTCGGGACGACTGTAGAAAAGTAATTTTTTAACTGTTCTTTTAGGCGCCTCTATTGGTAAATCAAAAGTTTGAATTGCATTTTCAAAAGATGATATAAGTGGTGAGTGTTTGACTCCTGGTGCAAATACTCCAATACGAGAAAGTTGAAAATACTCCATCAACAAACTTGTGGAAAATAATGCGGAATGGGGAAAATCGTATGATTGACGAGCAATAGCAAAGTAAGAACCCATTGCAAATGTAAACGGCTCAAATTCTTGAACAAAGTATAAAAATTCTGGATGTCCTAGTTGAGTACAAGCTTTGTGAGCGATATGAGCAGTCCACCAAGTTGTAGCAATAAATGAGTCAAGTTTATTAACTTTTAACACGAATTCACGGTTATAATGAAGCGAAATTTCAATCGTGCTTAGTAATTCCTCTAAACCCGGGTAGTCAATCATACCTTGAGTAACTTTTTTCGGATCAAAATCACAATTATCAACAATCACAAAACGAACCTTCAAACCAGTTTTAGCTAGCAGCATTGCAAAGTTGAATTTACCAATGTATCCGCCGAATAAATGCTTAAAATTAATTTCTGGAATCAAAAGGTTAACTGTAACTGGTTGAGACTCATCAACTTCCAACGTCAAGGGTGCGATTTTTGTTTCGAGCGCGGTTTCAAAGATATTTTTTTGATTAAGAGTAAGATGATTGGGTTGTGATACTGATTGTGATACTATACCTGAACTACGCTTGGCAGGGAATAAGCGGTTTAATAAAAGTGCAAATCTCTTAGTAACAGTTACCAAAACACGAGATTGAAGTAATCGCCATTCTGCGTGGTTAGTTGTATGTGTATTGATTAATAATATATGCTTGTTGAGCAAAAGGAATATAGAAGACCATCTGTCATTGAACATATCTAAAGCTGATAAATCTACTATAGCTTTGTCTTTAACTCGAAAACGTAGATTAGCAGCCATTAACTCTAATCTCCGAAACTCATTTTGATAAACATCCCATCCTGTTTGAACATAATTCTTCAATTTTTGTTTAATAGAATTGGGAGCGCTAAAAATCAGACCACTTGTTCGCTTTGCAAATTTTAATAAACGTTTTGATGGAGAAGCAGCTTGGAAATCAGTGTGACCAATGATATTTGAACCATGCTGTATATAATCGTACAACGGTTCATCGATATAAGCTATCCTTCCTAAAGAACGCGCGACAATTGATAACCATTGGTCATGAAATATATCCCCTATTCTATGGGGAAAAGGTAATAAGATTTGTAATAGTTCTCGACGAAATAAACAAGCGGCGCCTGTAACGGTATTTGCTAGCAATAGCATCGAAATGTCTTCATAATAGTTTTGCCGTTTAACCCAGTAAGTGTTAGAAATAACCTCTCCATTAGCTTTGACAATTCTCATATCGGAATAAACAAGACTAACGTCGGGTTCCATACGAGCTAAACAACGACTTAACTTATCACTGTACCAATAATCATCTTGGTCTGAAAATGCAATATACTGGGCAACATTACCAACCCTCTCCAGCGCTCTTTCAAAATTTTTGTAGAATCCGAGATTCGACTTATTACGAAAAACGTAGATGCGTGAGTCTTTTTCGCAGACCTGACAAATTTCTCGAAACGATTTTTCTGTAGACCTATCATCATTAACTACAAGTACCCAGTTTTGATGAGTTTGATTTATAATCGATTGTATTTGCTTCTCAAAACTATCAACTTTGGGGTTATAAGTAGCCATGCAAATAGCAATTAGTGGTTCATCATGATAATTTTCATCTAACTTTTGTGGAATTGTTTCGACTTCATTTATAGCTTGACAATACACATAACCCATGTCTAAAGAATATACACAATCCACATAATAAAAAATTAAGTTCAACTTCAATTTTTTACCAATATCGTCTTGTGTAAATGGAATCATCCCAGAAAAACCAGATGACAAACTTTGATAGCCAGGACATGTTGATTTATAATTAGCAAATATATCTAACCGCAAATCACTGGTATGCGTTAATGAATAGGTTTTTTCATCGATACATAATGAAACCCCTTTAATCTGCTTTTCTTCATCAAAGCACCAACCGGAAAATGGTATATACACACCTTGTCCAACAGTTACTTTACTTGGTATTGGGATATTAATTGAATAATTTATTGACATGTTAATTACCTATAAATTAAATTAAGTTAAATTAAATTATTTTTTTTATTAAATACAAGCCGATTTAAATCAAGTTTTTCTACTAATGAAAACTTCTAAAAATTCGGCATCTAAACCCATTTTTGGGTTTTTAACTAAATGTACTGTTGTGAATAAACCGCTATGTTGATAAATGTAATCAGTAAAATCTATACCCCAATCGAAAGTTACTAAAGAACCTTTAGTATCTATAGGATTACCATGATAAACAGGCTCTTCTAAATATTGAATTTCATTATCCATAAACTTTGCTCTTTGAACTGTTTTTCCTATATGAGGATACCAAGGTATTGTAAATACATGCCCTCCTCCTGGTTTCAAGACGCGACTTATTTCTTTAAAAGCTTTATCTGGGTTCATCACATGTTCAAATACATCTTGAGTTACTATTAAATCAAAACAATTATCTTCAAATGTCATTTCTTCCAAGTTTTCGCAGCGAATATTATATTTTGATTCTCCAGGTTTAATATCCGAGAAAAAGTGACTTTCAGTATATTCTGGACAATTTCTTTTAATATAGTCCGAGCATGGTCCTGCTGGAGAAGATTCGTGTATTTTGAAACTTTTCCATGTTGGGTAGTATAAGTTTAAGGCATTAGCCAGCGCGCGTTGTCTAGGAATTGAGTAACATTCTAGACAAAAATAATAATCGCGAAGCCAATCTTGCTGTTTTATAAAAAAAACGTTTTTTTCACAAATAGGGCAAAATCCGTCATGAATTTTATTATTAATATAAAACTTCATAAACTGTGGAAATGTTAGTTGCGACTTCCGGTAATTATGATATAATGTATATATTTTTAACATTTAAAATATACCTCTTTACAAACAAAATTGAGTTAGAAGTTAAACTAGAAACCAAAATGTTTTTTAAGTTTTAACCAATTTGTTCTTAACTGCCAAAACTTACTTGTTTGGATTTTTCGTAATTCTTCTTGGGTCTCAGAAAGCTGTGAGCGTAAAGCAGTTAGCTCGGTCTGAGTATTTTGAAGTTGAGTTTGCGATACCTCCAGATTAGTTTGAGTATTTTGAAGTTGAGTTTGCGATGCTGCTTGATCTTTTTGAATGTCTAATAGTGCTAATTTAAATGCTTCTAGCTTCGTGTAAGATGTTGTTAACCAATACAAAAAACTTGATGCTTTATTTTTATCAAGTTTAAGTTGATTTTCATCTAAAACTGGATAGATAGTATCTATAATATCAATAAAATTATTTGATGAATCTAATGTAATTTCATCTAAAAAAGCTTGCAGTTGATCATAATAATGTGGTCTTAATGGTTCTAGAGTTAAACCAGGAGAATGCAAGCCCAGTTTTTCTAAACTTGATTCTAAGACGCTCATTGTATGAAAACGTTCATAATGACCTCTAGCATAACCGGATTGTTCCCGTAGAACTTGAGGTGTCAAGGTTTGTAAATAATTGTATAGTTCGTAAGGCTTTTGCCAAAAATATGCTTCTGAGTAAATAATATCAACTCCAGCAAGTAAACGAGAATGGTAGTTATTATGACCAATCATAGGTGTTCCAGAACCCATAACTTCAACCGATGCTCTTGCTCCAAAAATGGGAAAAGAACTTATATATATATCTATCCTTTGCTCATGCATTGCCTTCCATAGACTTTTAACCCAAGGAATATAAACAAAGTTGTCTTGTGGAATTCCCTGTTTTTTCAGACTATCATAAATTCTGTTTAAAACATAATCACTGAAGTTGCCTATATGTACATGCACACCTTGAGTAGAGTTCAGAATTTTTGGTATTTCATCGAAGTAAGAGTACAAATAAGGGTTTTCAAACTTTTTATGGTTCCCTGAAGAACAAGTTCTAAGTTTTCCCTCTGCGAAAAAAGACGATTCTGTTGGACGTGTACCTAAGTCCTCAATCGCTAAAGGAATATATAAATTATTAGCAACTCCTAAATTATTACGACAGTTATAAAAACCAAATGAATGTAAATCTATATGCTGGGCGTGGGATAAATATAAGCCTAAACAAAGCTGATGATCGCAATGATGATAAAAAAATAGTTTAGGTGTTATGCTAGACTGTACCGCTGCTATGGCAACAGCATCTTGCCAATGGTTAAAAAGAAATACCTGGTTTCCCTGTTGTTCAATTAACTCAGACTGTAGCCATATAAGTTTATCGAGCAAGCTAGTTGTCGGCGCCCATTTGATAGTTACCGCAAGAGACGCGAAACGATTTTCGATAACATCACGTTGAGCAGTATTAGTAATGTCAGTAATTAAAATTAAGTGCTTCTTGTTAGGCGCCGCTTTGATAAAATCTTCAAGTACTGCCGTGTGACCTCCTGTATTATATAGTTCTGTTGCTATATATATTGAAGTATCTAAGGGTTGATTGTTTAAAACAAAATTTTTATGATGCTTTAAAGTATCAGCACCAATTATCTGGCAGAGTTTATCCAAAGTTGCCGAGCCATAAACTTTAATAGTCGCTCGGCTATCATCAATTATATATTCTACTAGGTTTATAATCGAATTCAACGCTAAATTGAAATCACCAGCTTTGATATTGTTATTAATTTCTAACTCAAACTTATCTAAATTATTATACATATTATATACTATTTATAGCTACTCCGAAATACCCATAAGGATTTGACTAGTGAAATTAATACAAATGTCATAGCCGAAAAATGGATTTTCAAAAATATACCAAGCATCTAAACCACATACCATAAATGTCTGATTATTCAGAAATTCTAAATGTAAATCAGAACTTTTATGTAAAAATGTATTCGGGTTAAAACTCACCATTTCTATTTCTTCTTGCTGATTCAGCCTCATAATATTACTACTAGGATTTATGTGGACTGAGTATAATCTACCTGGGTCAATACGTATAAATTTTGGAGAATTAGATAAATTTAGTTTTATCTCAAATTCCTCCTCCGGTTTAACACTTATAGATGATAATAAGCTATTACATTCTTGAAATTCTAATGTATCAGAATAAAATATTTGTAATGTAAATGTGATCAAATGACGATTTTTGTTTTCATTTGTTCTAAAAAATGAGGATGAGTGAAAATCCATTTTATAAATTTTATCCTAATGTGACTCTAAAAATCTAACTATTCTTGCTGGGTTTCCTACCACTAGAGCATTGTCAGGAACATCGTGAGTTACCACAGAACCTGCACCAACCATTGCATTTTTGCCAATAGTAATACCAGGTAATATGGTCGCGTTAGCTCCAATGCTAGCTCCGCATTTTACAACGGTTTTTGGAAATTCGCTTAAATATTGTCTGCTACGTGGAAACAAGTCATTCGTGAATGTCGCATTAGGACCGACAAATACATCATCTTCTAAACGCACTCCATCCCAAAGATATACTCCACATTTAATAGTGACACGATTTCCGACTATGACATCGTTCTCAATAAAGGTGTGGTCACAAACATTAACGTCTTCTCCAATTACTGCTCCTGGCAAAATATGAGCAAATGCCCAGATACGTGTCCCTTGACCAATACTATTAGTTTCTACATGAGCTAATTCATGAATAAAGTAGTTTATATCTTGTTGATACGTTTCCATAGTCGCTATTTTAATTATACGTTTGTATATAAATACTTAAGACTTGAAATGTAAGTAATTCATCTTTGCTGGAATATACACTTTAGATGTAAAACGCTCTAAAGGGTCTACAGGCAAATTTACATTAAAAACTAAAGCGTTATTTATCCAATCTAAATAAATGTGTTGTTCATTTTCTATAATAGGTAACTCTATAGCAAAGGTTAAAGTATATATCCCAGCATTAAGTACATTAGTAGTTTCTATTTCCACAATGTAAACTTCTCCTGGCTCCACAGATGGCAATTCAATTTTTTCAATTGTTGAGACGGAACCAATAATATCAATTCCTTTAATATCTCTAATTAAATATCCAAAACAAAAAGTGGGTAATTGTTTTTCAAAAATAATCGAAGCTTGAATTGCAAATTTCTCATTAAACTCTAGTTCATTCGTCGGCATGTGTTGACTGTTTAACAATTTAACATCCAACAATCTTGCTCCACCGTCTCCATAACGAGAAACTCCTTCAGCTAGCTTAACCTCTTTATCTGTGGAAACAAAAATTTCACATATTGTATTTAAATTATTCTCTAAAATTAGATTTCGTTTTTCTCGAACAATTTGACTTTTCTGTATATTTACCTCCCGCTTCAATTCCTGATTCATTTCTCCATGAAGAATACTCATATAATTAGCGACTACTTCCGATGCTTTGCCAATTTCTTTAAGTTTACCATGTTCAAAAAAAGCACAGCGTTGGCAAAGACTTCTTACTGATGCAGTGTCATGACTAACAAATAATACTGTAGTCCCAGCATCCATCATTTGCCTCATCCGTGCCATACACTTTGCTTGAAAAAACATGTCTCCTACTGCTAGTGCTTCGTCTACAATTAAAATATCTGGGTTAACGTGAATCGCAGCAGCAAAAGCAATCCTCACGTACATCCCGCTTGAGTAAGTTTTAACTGGTTGATCTATAAACTCTCCAATATCCGCAAATGCGGCGACATCATCAAACCGCTCATCAACTTCCTGACGAGACAATCCCATTATCGCCCCATTTATATAAATATTTTCTCGCCCTGTAAATTCAGGGTTAAACCCGGCGCCCAATTCCAGCAGCGCTGCAACTTTCCCATTAACTCGTACCAGCCCACTAGTTGGTGTAAGAGTACCACAAATTAATTGTAAAAGCGTAGATTTTCCGGCGCCGTTGCGTCCAATAATGCCCATAGTCTCTCCCTTGACTATATCAAAGGAAATATCATAAACAGCCCAAAACTCTTGTGCGTAGCTCTTTCCAGGCAATAATAGTTCTTTCAACCTATCGGCTGGACGAGCATAGCGCTTAAAGCTCTTGGAGACATTTTTGAGCGAAATAGCAATATCTTCACCCATTGCACCTCACACCGTTATTTGAATTCGTTTTACTTACAAATTTTAACGCTACGCGCGCTCACAATCGCTCACATCTGTTGATAAGCGTATTAACTACTTTACAAGTCAGTTACTACTCAAACACCCTCCATTAAGGTTTCAATTACCATTTTCATTTCATTACTCTTCATATGTGCCCCCATTGGTAAACTTAGTACTTCGTTACTTAACTTTTCTGTAATTGGGAAATCTCCTATTTTCCATCCATTTTCCCTATATGCATCTGATAAATGCGGTGGGATAGGATAATGAATGAGTGTCCCAATACCAGCTTGAGTCAAATGCTGCTGTAATTTATTTCGTTTGCAATGACGCACCACAAATATATGCCATGCTGGTTGTGTAAAATCCGGCACAAATGGCAAGACTAAGTTGTCAATTTTAGCTAAAAACTTCAAGTATTCTTGTGCTATAATGGTGCGCCGAGCATTCCATTCATCTAATTTTGCAAGTTTTACCCGTAAAAATGCGGCTTGTAGTTCATCAAGACGACTGTTATAGCCTTGAATTTCATTTTCATATTTGATGCGAGAGCCGTAATTACGGAGCAAACGAACTTTTGAAGCTAAGTTTCCATCGTTTGTTGTTACTGCTCCTCCATCACCAATAGCCCCTAAATTTTTAGTTGGATAAAAGCTGAAACCCGCAGCATCCCCCAAACTACCTACACGTTGCCCTTTATAAAAGGCGCCGTGAGCTTGAGCTGCATCCTCGATTACCTTAAGATTGTAAATTCTGGCAATGTCATTAATGGCATCCATACATGCTGGTTGCCCATAAAGATGTACTACTAAAATTGCTTTCGTGCGTTCAGTAATTGCAGCTTCAATTAGAGATGGATTAATATTATAAGTCTGAGTATCTGGTTCTACTGGTACTAATGTTGCTCCTACATACGAAACGGCTAACCATGTCGCGATATATGTGTTCGCTGGCACTATCACCTCATCACCTTTACCAATTTCCATCGCGCGCAAAATTAGGTGTAGAGCGTCTAAGCCATTTCCGACACCAACGCAGTATTTGACTTGGCAATAAGCAGCAAATTCTGATTCAAAAGCTTCAAGTTCTTTTCCAAGAATATACCAAGCACTCTCCATTACCTTACGGTAAACTGCATCTAGTTCTTCTTTAAGTTCATAGTATAAATCTTCCATCTTCAAAAATGGTACGAGCATCAACTTTGTCTCCGTTCAGATGCTAAATAATCTTGGTAATCTCTGTAGTAATCTAGTTCGCTGTAAAAAGCAGATGCTAAAACCATACAAACAGAACCTGAAGAAAAGTTATCTATTTCTCTCCACACCATCGGGCAAATATAAAGTCCATAATAAGAGCGATTTAGATGAAAACGTTTTTTTTCATATCCATCATCTAAAATTACATCAAAGCTGCCAGACATAGCTATTAAAAACTGCTCACAACTTTTCAACGCATGACCCGCACGACTGGCGCCACCAGGGACATCATATAGATAAAAAACTCTCTGAATGACAAAAGGAATGTGTTTGGAATTTTCTATAAACGTTAAATTTCCTCTAGGGTCGTTGATTTTAGGTAGTTCTAGCGTATAGCAGTTTTCAAGCATTGTTTTAACCATTAAGTATTAAAGTGAAAGTTGATTATATATATAGAAATTATTAAAAGTGATAACGTTAAAGAGATAAACGTCATACCTAATCTAAGTCGAGCGATTTGAAGCTTACTAACATTAAACACTTTAGTCAAAAAAATGCTTGAAATATTAATCCAAAGCGTTCTTGTGGAGCGCTATTAGTTAATGGAAAGAGCAAGGTAGATAGAATTACTGTAATTATTAACCCTTTTAAAAAATACCTTATTTGCTGCTGTAACCAATTAGTATATAACAGTTAGAGCTTCTTGAGCAGCCATACCTTAAGTAGCATAAAATTGTTTTTACTGATGAGCAAAATAATTTTTCAGTTTGATACAATAATCAAGTCAACGACATTTTACAACTAGTTGAGTGTTTATTTAAATTAATATATTAAGCCTAAACTTAATCGATATACTGGGTAAAACACAACAATTTGAAATAGTAATATCACATATTCAACGAATTGTAAAGCATATAAAATGATTGCTTAGTAAGATTAAACAGAGTAAAATCACAATACAATTTAAACATTACTAAGTACAGTAGTAATAAAGTATTTACTAAAACATTATAAAGTTTTTAAGAAAATATTGTGATTTATATGCAAAATATCTTCACAATTTGATAAGCTGGAGGCGCCAGTTATGAGGAGTAACGCAGTTGTATGTACTGGTTGTTTTCTGGACCGTTGAGCGTTGAGAGGATAACAGTTAATATTGCAAACCTGCCGCCGTCGTTGGACGGAACGACGCTGGTGCAATTGTCGGATTTACATTACGATGGTTTGCGCCTGTCGGATAAAATGCTCTCGCAAGCGATTAAAATAGTAAATCAAGCCGAACCCGATTTAGTTATACTCACTGGCGATTATGTTACGGATGACCCATCACCGATTCATCAGCTAGTGCTGCACCTCAAGCATTTACAAACGCGCGCTGGGATTTGCGCTTGTTTAGGAAACCACGATTTGTACTATCAATATTCGCAATCCATAATCACCGATGCTTTTAATAGTATTGGTGTTCAAGTTTTATGGAACGAAATTGGTTATCCTTTGGGTTCAGAGTTACCCTTCGTCGGTCTCGCGGATTATTGGTCAGGAAAATTTGACCCAAAAATACTTGACCTACTTGACCCTGATACACCGCGTATTGTTCTCTCTCACAATCCAGATACGTTTGAATTAGTACAAAACTGGCGCGTAGATTTACAGCTTAGTGGACATACCCACGGCTCACAAATAGTGATTCCTGGGATTGGACCCCTAGTTGTTTACTACTATAAGTTAATTCGCAAGATACCACGCAAAATCCGTAAGTATATTCCTTTTCTACGTGGTGGTTGTGCTAAAGTTGTGCGTCACTGGGAATGGGCACAAGGTTTCCATAAACTTGGAAGCAATCAGCTTTACGTAAATCGCGGTCTGGGTACTTATCCACCTGGGCGCCTTTTTTGTCCTCCCGAAGTAACCATTATTACTCTTAATAGTGCTGAGTAAAAAGTGCTGAGTGCTGAGTCAAGTTAGGAGTTAGGAGTTAGGAATTAGGAGTATCACTCAGCACTCAGCACTCAGCACTTTCAACTCTTCCGCACTCAGCACTCAGCACTCAGCACTTTCAACTCTTCCGCACTCAGCACTTTCCACTTTTTCAAGGTACTATCATAGAAATTCTCGATTATAAGGACGGCGGATTCGTGATAGTACGCTACGATTGGCAAGAAGCCGAAATACGCGAAATCTACAATACACCTTTACTTGAGCTAGTTTATCAAGCAGCTAGCGTCCATCGCCAGTATCATAACCCCAAGCAAATTCAAGTATGTAAGCTGATATCTATTAAAACAGGTGCCTGCCCTGAAGATTGTGGCTACTGCGCTCAGTCATCTCGCTACAAAACTGAAGTCAAACCTCAAGCACTTCTCGAAAAAGAAACGGTTCTTAATATTGCTCAAAACGCTAAAGCCAGCGGTGTTAGTCGCGTTTGTATGGGCGCCGCTTGGCGTGAAGTTCGTGACAATGCACAATTTGAGGAAGTTATTGACATGGTTAAAGATGTCACCTCAATGGGGTTAGAGGTTTGCTGCACGTTGGGAATGCTTACCGAAAATCAAGCAAAACGTTTAGATGAAGCAGGACTTTACGCTTATAACCATAACCTTGATACCTCGCGCGATTATTACAGCACCATTATTACTACGCGAACCTATGACGACCGTCTCAATACAATAAATAACGTTCGTCAAACAAATGTAACCGTCTGTTCAGGTGGCATTTTAGGCTTGGGCGAAAGTCCAGAAGACCGAGTTTCGATGCTGCACACTCTCTCAACACTAAACCCTCACCCCGAATCTGTACCAATTAATATTCTTTCACAAGTTAAAGGCACACCCCTCGAAAACCAACCCGATGTTCCATTTTGGGATGTAGTACGGATGATTGCTACCGCTCGTATAATTATGCCCACATCTGACGTGCGCTTGAGTGCTGGGAGAGCAAGACTTTCAAAAGTTGAACAGGCATTTTGCTTTATGGCAGGCGCCAATTCTATCTTTTCCAGCGACGATGGACATATGCTTACCGTTACCACTCCTTGTCCTGGTTATGACTCCGACAGCGAACTCTTAAATTTACTAGGACTCGAAACGCGGGCGCCATTCGTTAAGAAAAATCAAGCGCTCCCCCAAATCACCATATAAATGTAGAGACGCGATATATCGCGTCTTAATATATCGCGATATATCGCATTTCGACTCTGATTAAATAATCTTAGCCGCACGTAAACCGAACAAAAGACCTACAGACAGAGCAAAAAATGCGCCAATGTAGACAATAAAGAATATTACGCCCATGTTAACTTTCTCCACAATTGTTTATATATTCTATTGAACCACTCGACAGAGGCAGGGGGAAGGGGGGGAAGATAAAAGGTAAAAGGTAAAATAATCTTCTTTCGCCTTTTTCCGCAAAATCACGTAAACTTTACGTTAAATTATTAAAATTTTCAACAATAATTCGTAATGACTTTATAGTTATAGATTGTATTTAATCGATATTGACGCGAAAATCGGAATCTGGAAAGATTGGCATTATTCCGGAAAATCGTTAAGTACACACGTATATCAAAAGAAAAACCAACACTTGCACCTGCAAGACTTTATTTTAAATACACCTACACAAAAGAGTTATAGATGATGCGACAAACTGCTTTTGGCATAGCTCTGAGTACGATTGTCATAGCTAGCGGGTTAACAAACCCTATATCTAGTCAAATAGCGGCAAAAAAAGTTAATCAAGCTAAACCAGTATCAACTTTATCAAGTCAGGCAATACTCACTAGTAAGTATAGTACTAGAGAACTAGAGAAATCTGTTTTTGATCAAATTAATCGCTATCGAGCTTCCAAAGGTTTAACTAGACTTACTCTTAACGCCAAAATTTCCAGACAGGCAAGGATACATAGTTTGAATATGGCTGATGGTAAAGTCCCTTTTAGCCATAACGGATTTGAAAAGCGTGTAAAGTCAACTTCTGTAAGCTTTGAAAGTGCTGCTGAGAATGTTGCCTTTAACCAAGGTTACGATGACCCAGCGGCCGAAGCTATTAGTGGTTGGATAAAAAGTCCCGGTCACTTAAAAAATCTTAGAGGCAATTACAATCTTACTGGTGTTGGAGTTGCCACCAATAAACAAGGACAAGTGTATCTCACTCAAATCTTTATCCGTAATTGAGTAATGAGTGCTGAGTGCTGAGTGCTGAGTGCTGAGTGCTGAGTTTGTAGAGGTGCCCTGGTTTCTTGCGTCTCTACAATCGTATTTATACTTACTAAATGTTTTTAGTGTGTCAATTTACAAACTGTCCTCAAAACGATTTTTACGTAAGCAAATAAAAAATAATCGGTGTAGATTAAAACAGTGTTTCCTATTAATTGACTAAATACTTATGAACCGAAAAGTTGTTACTTTCGGTGCTATTTTCTTGGCGAACGGTCTAGTTTTAATGCCAGATAGCACTTATGCAAACGCGCGTTCAGTAAGTCAGGCGCCACTTTATATCAGGGTAGCGCAATCTACCGATGTCAATACGAATACAATTGAACAATCAATTTTTGACAAAATTAATCAGTACCGTGCATCAAAAGGGATGTCTCCATTAGTACGCAACTCGAAAATAGACAGTCAAGCTAGAACCCATAGTCAAAATATGGCAAGCGGAACAATTCCGTTTGGTCATCAAGACTTTAGCAACCGCGTCAAATCCCTTGGTATTCCTTATAACGGCGCCGCTGAAAACATAGCTTACAATCAGGGTTATGAAGACCCAGCAACTCAAGCTTTTGAAGGTTGGCTCAAAAGTCAGAGTCATAGAAAAAACATCGAAGGCAATTATAGCCAAACAGGAATTGGTGTAGCTGCCAATATTAAAGGGGAAATCTACTTCACGGAGATTTTCATTAATAGCAAGTAGTGCTGAGTGTTGAGTGTTGAGTGCTGAGTGCTGAGTGCTGAGTGCTGAGTGTTGAGTGTTGAGTGCTGAGTGAAATAATATAATGTTGAGGAGCAGATAATATAGTGCTGAGTAGAAACACAATTGATTGTCTCTTTACTCAGCACTCAGCACTCAGCACTTATTACTATGACACTACCCGATTTCCAGGTTTGCGATAGAGATATTGATGAAACGACTCTATTGACTTACTTAAAAAGTGATGCAATTGCCGTTGATACCGAAACAATGGGACTACTACCACAACGCGACCGTTTATGTTTAGTTCAGTTGTGTAATAGCGAAGGAAAAGTCACCGCAGTTAGGATTTTACGTGGGCAAACCGAAGCCACTAACTTAAAAAAACTTCTTGAAGCTACAAATATTGTCAAAATTTTTCACTTTGCCCGCTTTGATATCGCCGCACTCCGCTACAATCTCGCAATCAACGTCCAGCCTGTTTTTTGTACTAAAATAGCTAGTAAACTCGCACGTACTTACACAAATCGTCACGGACTCAAAGATTTAATCCTCGAACTCGAGAAAGTAGAGCTTGACAAAAGCGCACAGAGTTCTGATTGGGGAAACGCAATCAACCTTAGCGAAGAACAATTAAGCTATGCTGCCAATGATGTTAGGTACTTAATCAACGCGCGGCAAAAATTAATAGATATGCTTAAACGCGAAGAACGTTACGAAATCGCGCAACAGTGTTTCCAGTGTTTGCCTACAATCGTAACGTTAGATTTGATGCAGTTCAAAGATTTATTTGAACACTAACGTAGAGACCGAATATACTCGGTCTCTACATATTTACACTTCTTTACTTTGGGTTTCTTTATGATTCTTTAGACGATCTACAACGTTGTAATCATCGGCACCAGCAGGAGTCTTTGATTCAACAATACCTTCGGTTGGTCCACCAATAGCTTTCCATGCAGCTAATCCACCTTTGAGTTCTGAAACATTTTCATACCCAGCGCTTCTTAGGTGTTGTGCAGCTTGAGCAGTTTGTTCGTCACCTTCACCATAAAGGTAAATGTCACGAGTCTTTTGGAGTGAAGCTGACATTTTACCTAGGTCTTCTAATGGCATGGACATGGCGCCCATGATGTGACCTTCATTAAATGTTCTGCGTTCGCGCACGTCTATGATTGTAAAAGCTGGTTCGCCCCATTCAAGACGCGACTTCAGAGCATGAACATCAGAACGTGAATTGGTTGGCGGTTCTTGAGGAATGATATTATCGAAAAGTTTGTTAGCCATGTGAGTCCTCTCCTGACGCTATTTAAATGTTAGCTATTTTTTTCAAAACTTCCTTACTAATAGCAATTTACCTAAAATTAATCAACAATGACTCTTTCTACAGAATGAAGCGTGAATATATATCTTTAGTTGTAAGACATACACTTAGCTAAAATTAAGATTCTCGACTCTTTACAATAAGTCAAGAATCCCTCTTATGACCACGAAAAATTAAGTTCCCTTAAGCGAGTACAAAGTCAACGTCACTTGTTCCAGCAGCTTGTGATTGACCAGATGTTAATAATTGTCCGTTGACATCAACGGCGAAAGGTGTACCTGCTAAATTAAGGTTGTAATCAGTTTTATTACCAGTGTATCCAACACTCGCAATCATTTTACGCCCAGCGTCTGTATACTGGAATGCCAGCATTTGATTTTTATTTTGCTTGTTATCTTGTGCCCAAATAACCATGTACTGCTGTCCTTGGTAATCAAAAATTTTGGGTGGACGGTTTGGAACGTATCGACCTGGATCTCCAAAACTTGCATCTAAAAATGACTGTACGGAATCTGGTTCTACAGTAGCGTAGGCAACTTCTTCGGGTGATGTTGCTTCAGCGTCACCTTGACTTTCATCAACAACTTCTTCTTGTCCACGGTTCTTAAAGTAATCTACTGCTGCCTTTGTTCCTATTGCTCCAACGGTAGCGATACCAGCACCAACTAGTACATTACGAAGTAGATTATTCATTATTAGCTCCTGATAGGGTATGAGTATCGTGGATAATACTATCATTAACCGCGTAAATTCATAAATTTATTCAAATTTTTTATACTTTTTAAAATTTACTCTTTTTGCTTGAGTGTTATAGAATCTCTATGCAAACTATTGGGTAATTGCAAACAGTAATAGTGCAAGTTGACAATGATATTTTAATAACAATTCTTATTCAACTATAAAAGCATATATAAAGCTACAACTAAAATTACAACTTTGGTCGCATTTACTTTTGAAATTTTAGCTTTTGGCGTTGAAGTGACAAAGAGTAAGCTAATTCAATCGCTGCTTTCATACTTGTAGCATCAGCAATACCTTTATGAGCAATATCGAATGCAGTACCGTGGTCAGGAGAGGTGCGAACAAAGGGTAAACCAATTGAAGTGTTAACCGCGCGGTCAAACGCCATCAACTTAACGGGTATCAAACCTTGGTCGTGGTACAGTGCAAGGTAAGCGTCAGCAGGATTAGATTTTTGAGAATTCCCATACCATGCTAAACCAGGTTTTACCCACATCGTATCTGGTGGAATCGGACCATCCAGTTGCAAGTTATCATGCTTTTGTTCTTCTAACCAAGGAATTAGCCAGTCACGTTCCTCACTACCCAGCTGTCCTTGTTCACCGCTATGAGGATTTAATCCAGAAACAGTAATTCGGGGACTTTCAATACCAAAATCATTTTTCAGGCACTCTATTAATAAATCAAGTTTTTGCGTCATTAACTCTGGAGTTAATACTTTAGATACTTGACACAAAGGAATATGTGTAGTGACCAGTAGAGTTCTAAGTATCCAACCAGTATGAGGAGAACGCGCGACAAATAACATACCTACACGCTTGGCGCCAGACTTTTCTGCCAAAAGTTCAGTTTGTCCTGGGTAATTGTATCCTGCTGCTTTCCATGCTGACTTTGCTATCGGCGCCGTGACAATAGCATCAAACTCTCCAGCAGTAGCGCGCGTAATAGCTTGTTCTAAAAAAGCAAAACTTGCTCTTCCGCTTGCAGCCGAACCTTCTCCAGGCGTAATGTTAGCTAGAGTAACAGCGTCTATCTCAATATCTAATATTTTTAACTCCGATGGTTCGACTAGCTTACCTATACCTTCAACAGATTTAAGTTTTGTGTACGTGTCAATAAGTAAACTTCGAGTACCTACAACAGTAATATCAAATTCTCGAAATTGTGAATCTGACAGCGCTTTCAAAACTACCTCTGGTCCTATCCCCGCAGGGTCTCCTAGAGTAATAGCTAAACGAGGACGTGTAGGATAGGCATCTTGCCTGTTTGTGTAGTTGCATTTCGCCTGTTTGTGTAGTTGCATTTTGCCCGTCCGTGTAGTTGCATCTTGCCTGCCCGTGTGGTTAAAGGACAGTAGAAGGACATCTGGGACAGATATCCTACGGTTTTACATTACAATTTTAAGAGTTTATGAGAGAAGACCAACAAATAAATGGCAAACGTTCGTCTTGAAAACATCAAACGCCGCTTTAACAATGTAACGGCCATAGAGGATATCACCTTTGAGATACCCGACGGTGAGTTTTGGGTATTGGTTGGTCCAAGTGGATGCGGAAAGTCTACAATACTCCGAACGATAGCAGGTTTAGAAAATGCCACTTCGGGAAATCTCTACATTGGGGAAACGTTAGTTAATAATGTCCCAGCACGACAACGGGATGTGGCAATGGTGTTTCAGAATTATGCTCTATATCCCCATATGTCGGTAGGTGAGAATATTGCCTTTGGGATGAAAATGCGGAAGATAGACTCTAGAATTATTCAGCAGCGCGTTGCAGAAGTTGCCGCTTCTTTATCGTTAGAACATTTGCTCGACCGTAAACCCAAGCAGCTTTCTGGTGGACAGCAGCAGCGAGTCGCGTTAGGAAGGGCAATAGCAAGACAAGCACAAGTATTTTTACTCGACGAACCACTATCAAACTTAGATGCACAACTGCGCGACGACACACGCGCGGAGTTGAAACAATTACATCAAAATTTACGTAACACAACTGTATATGTTACCCACGACCAAGTAGAGGCAATGACTCTCGCAGATAAAATCGTGGTATTAAGCCAAGGACATATCCAACAAATTGGAGAACCACAAACAATTTACAATCAGCCAGCAAACCGAATGGTAGCAACCTTCATTGGCAATCCACCGATGAATATTTTACCAGCGAAGTTTACGGGTAACGGGTTTGATATTTATGGTCAAGTATTACCCCTACCTGCCTCCATGAAAAAATCCAATTTTTCAGCAGCACAACAACTTGACTTAGGCATTCGTCCCGAACATATAAGTATCACTTCTGAACCATCAGCTTTAACTGTTGATGTCAAAGTTGTCGAACCATTAGGACGAGAAACACTAATACGCGCGACTATACCCGGTTCAACACAGAACTTAAGTATTCAAGCTTCTGGAAATATACGTCCTTATCCTGGTGACAAATTAAATTTAAACCTTGACTTAGACTATTTATTCGTATTCGATACCAACACAGGCAACAAATTATACCCCCTCTTGTAGCATAGGCATCTTGCCTGTGCTTGCATCCTGCCTGTGCTTTGATGTTAAGTATGATTACGATTTTGAATATCTGTACTAATGTTCTTGTTATTTTTGTTTAAATAAGAATATTACTCCAAATAATTGCGCTATCCTCAGCAATATGAACTCAATATTGACTCGATATTGACGATAAAAGCCAGAGGTGCAAAAAATGGTTAGGAAGTCATTGAAGCTTTCGTTGAGATGCTGAGTGAACAAAATCAACCACTACCTGAACCTCGAATGCTTCCTACAAAACCTTTGCAAGTTGCCTAATCAAATACACACCATATGTAGCTGCAACTCCAATTAATGTGGCACCTCAAACTATCTTACGATTTGATAGCAGGTGCTAGGTCGTGGCAGCGATAAAATTCAATACCGTTTTATAAGCTGTCGGTCATAACGGATGAACCTATTAGATTTGAAGAGTGGTATATAATGTCAACTACTAATAAGCTAAAGTCATTTTGGTTGAATGATATTCCATCTCTATCTTGGACAACAGAGACTAATACTATCCAATTTTTTGAGTGCAAAGGATGGTCTCAAACTCGTTATTATTGCTGTATACCAAACTGCAAGTCTTTGAAAGTATATGTCATTAGAGGAAAACCTGAACAGCATCAAACATCACCAATCATCACATTTGATTTTGTTGATGAGCGAGAATAAGCATAATTGGGAACCTCAAATTGCTTATTCAAGCCTGACGGAGATGCTTCTTGAAGTCGGATATCAATTAGAAAACCCCTACGCATAACATAACACTCTGATAATTATGATGTTTGTTGTTTCAATATGCGTAGAGACGCGATTTAATCGCGTCTCTACAAGAATTGGTGAAGGTGTTGGGTTCCGCAAAGCCTCCACCCAACCTACGATTGTTCTATACGGGTTGTAGTT
>NZ_JBXXZH010000036.1:0-50666 GCF_059640475.1 Calothrix sp. CBUCES-K 9914 | reverse complement strand
GAACTGCGAATTGCGAATTGGAGGTGACGTAGTAGGTTTTAGCTTAACTTGACGCTAATGGCATCCTTGCCCGTTCCACAAGATATAAAAGTTCCACAACTCACCGGAATGCACCAACGTATTAATACTTAATATTTATATTTTTAATAAACACATATTTTTGTCAAAAACACGAAAACTCAGCCTTTTTAGCCTGCGCCCGTCTGGCTTTGTTCGTATAGTCTCACCCAAGCGCGGGTGTAGGTGCAAGATATAAAAAAACAATACCCCTCAATACATAGGTATTAAGGAGTGGAAATAAGAGTACAAATGACTCATCTGTAATAAATATTGATTTGAGCTAGAAATCATCAACAAGCAGGCTCAAGCGGCTAATAACGGGGTCAACCTCAACAGGCGCCGCAGGAGGAGGGCTAGTGTTTTTAGTATATACTTCTCCTCCTACGGGTAATGATTGGGTTGGAGAAACTTGGACTGTAATACCCTGCGTCACCATAATTGCGAGTTGTGCAACTTGCTGACTAAGTTGTATTAACTGATGTTCCACTGCATCCAACCGCGAAGCTTCTCTAGAATAGTAACGTCCTTCAAGGTCATTGATTTGACGATGAAGGTCGGCAACTTGTGGTTCGCCAACACCATTGGTTGGCAATGGTGCTGGTGGTATTGATGCTGATGGTGGTAGTGCTTGTGTAGCTTTTTGGTTTGGGCGTACCGCCTCTGGTACGCACAAAGCTTGCCACAAAGCTTCTTTGCAGAGGTCGCTAAACGATTTTTCCGGGTCTTTTTCCAAATGGCTTTCGACTAGCGCAAGCAAACTTTCGTCCGCAACCCCTGGATTGAAGGTAACTGATTTAACTACTTTTTTTGACCATTGGAACATTTCTTTTAAGCCTTAGCGGGACGATTGGATAGCTGTGCCTCTCCATAAATATACTGTCCCAAAGCGTTAGCTTGCCGCGATGGTGCAGCTAAATGAGCGTTAATTTTTGCGTCTTTGAGCAAACGCTGCATATCTTCCCAGAAAAATTCACCACCACCACCTGTGAGAATCACATCTGTTACCCGCTCTGGCAACCATGCTAATACGCGGTTACAAATTTCGCGCGAGAACATTTCGGTAAGATTCGGTAGGAAATCATCAAGGTTTGTTGGTTTGCTGGCGCCACGTGGACGGTAGAAGCGCTCACCTCTTGGACGGTTTACAGCAGCAATCAAAGATAATGATTGTGCGTCACTACCTTCGATTTCGGCGGCAACTAGTTCATAAAACTTATTCATGCCGAATTCTTCGCTCTTGGAAGCACCACGTGCGAAGCGGAAATTATCAACCATTAAGCAATCGATTGTTTGATGACCAATATCAACGATTGCCACGGAAACTTTTGTGAAATCAGGAGTACCAGGACCCTTCTTAGGTTGTGCTTCACACCACAGCAAGCTGCCGTAACCTTCGGGCATTATCCAAACTTTGGTTACGTTGAGTTCAACTGTCTCACCACGGAAGTTCATTACGTGTGGTCCGCTGATTTGACTCATCAACTGGCTTTTTTCTTTTTCAAATTGCTCTTGAGAATGATATGGCAAACTCAGAACTACAGAAATTTCGTCTTTCATTTTGAAATAACCAGCACAAGCCAGCACTTTCGCAAGTGCGTCTTCTACCTTCGATTGCCCGACTCCTAGGTTTGCTCCAAAGTCAGCTGCTAGTTGACCGATAGCGTAACCACTACCTTGGAACTCCATCCACAAATCCATTAATGGGTCTGTTGCGCGCGCTTCAAAGACGCCACCACGTACTTCTTCCATCGTCATTTTTTTGACGTTGGCAGGAATAAATAATACGCTGTTAGGTTCGCGACTGATAGAAGTTTTGGTGGAAGTTCTACCTAAGTCAACGCTAAGTATATTTTTACCTGCGCCGTTTGTAGGTCTTGGCGCCACACCAGTATTTACCGCGATTGGATTTGTACCAATGGGATTTGCAGCCACTGGAGTCCGATTCATTGGTATCGAGGCAGCATTCATTGGAGTTGCTGCACTAAGTGGTGTTGTATTGTTGGGTTGGTCTGTCATAAAGCTCCTAGTAATTACTTAGCCTTAACAAATTATCATGCTCTTATTGCAAAAAAACGAGTACTGGGAAACGCTGACAACAAAAATTTTTACCTAAATACAATTGTAATTAGAGATACTTTGCTTTAAGCCGTGTACTCGAATTATAATTTGCTGCCGCGTGACAATAATGCACGTGATGGCTTTCTTCCTGACTATAAAAGCTTGCTCTCTAGTTGATTGCAACTACTACCGAACTGTTTTATCTTGTTCTGCGCTTGCGCTTGCGTTTAAACACCCACAAACCGAACGCCAACACTCCTGCCACCAGCACAATTTTTGATACAGGGGCAAGGTATTTATCAACTAATTCATACTGTGTACCTAATGCATATCCTGAGTATGTTAGCAAACCAGTCCAGAGTGCGCTACCTAATGTTGTATAAAATATAAAAGGAAATAAATGCATGTTGCCAATGCCCGCAGGAACCGAAATCAACGTTCGTACTCCCGGTACTAGGCGCCCGATAAATACCGCTTTACTGCCTTGACGGTCGAACCATTCCATAGACTTGGTGATATCTTTGCTTGATACAGTTATCCACTTGCCGTACTTGTCAGCAAGTTTCTTGAGACGCTTTTCTCCTAGCATCTTGCCTGGATAGTACCAAACCAACCCTCCCAACACAGAACCAATTAATCCCGCTAAAAAAACACCTGTTAGATTAAGTGGCTGTACATTGTCAGGTAAATTTCCTGCTGCTTGCGCGGCCTGGACTGCTACTGGGTTTGCCGTAAAACCAGCCAAGGGCATTATTAACTCCGATGGAATTGGTGGAAACAGGTTTTCAAGGAACATCATTAAACCTATTCCCAAGTAGCCCAAGGAATATACGATATTAATTACAGTTGGTATTATCCAATCGAACATTGAGTTGATTCCCGAAACCTATAGCCGTCTCGTTACATTCATTTTCGCGCCCTTTGTGCCCTTATTGCTGCGTGCCTGCACGTAGCAATAAGTCAATAAATATAGTCGATTCAGTGCTTAATAAAAAATTAATACATCAGAATCTCGTAGCAAGTATATCAGTAAACATAATTTATTTATCGTAGAAATTTGATATAAATTAAAAATTGGGAATAGGCGCCGATTGGCATACCGATTCCCGATTTCCCACTTACACAATATGTGTTAAAGATTGCATTCTTGCAGAATGTTCCTCTTCCCAGTCTAATGGATTCCAAACACGTTCAGAAAGTGCCATTTGTTCGATTAAACTAGCTAAACGCAAAGCTTTGAGCGCTTGCTCTCCACCTACAGAAGGTGGGTTGCCACCACGAACGCAATTGACAAAATGGTCTAATTCGGCGCGTAAAGGCTCAATATTACTGGTGTAAACTTTTTCAATCAAGCCATCTTGTTTGTAAAGTGCTTGTCGAAAATCTGATGTCGGATTAGATGCTGTGTGTCGATGTATTAATATTTCATTTTTGAGAAAATCAGCCTCAGTCAGCGAGTTTTGACAGTGAGCTACAATATTACGAATTTTTCGATGCGTAATTTTACTAGCAGTTAGTGTAGCAACAACTCCATTGGAAAATCCTAATGTAGCAGTAACATAATCTAAATAAGCAGAGTCAGGACTCCGAGTACCGTTAGCAGTTAGTTTAACTACAGGAGAACCAGCTAAATCAAGCAATAGGTCAATGTCATGAATCATTAAATCCAAGACCACCGATACATCATTTGCACGGTTTGAGTAAGGACTCATGCGGTGCGCTTCTATCGCTAAAACTGTTTCCGTTTTCAGAACTTTACTCAATTCCTGAAAAACTGGATTAAAACGCTCAATATGACCTACTTGCAAAATACATCCCGACTCGGCAGCAGCGTTAACAAGCGACTCCGCCTCGCTCAGACTTGCGGCAATAGGCTTTTCAATCAAAACATGAACGCCTGCCAATAAACAGCTAATACCAACGGCGTAATGCATTCTTGTCGGTACTGCAATACAAACCGCATCGACTAGATGCAGCAGATCTGAGTAATCTTCAAAAAAGCGAGCTTTGTACTTGCTTGCTGTTTCCAGTCCGCGTTCAACATTAATATCCACTACGCCCACTAGCTCGACATCTTTCATCGAACTCAATACGCGCGCATGATGTTGCCCCATGTTACCTACACCTATTACGCCGACGCGAATAGGACGTAGCGGACTGCGTTGTGTATATGGATTTGGTTCTGCCACTGACATGCTTTCTTGCACTATTATTCTCTCCTCAACCACCAAATATAGAGATGCTACGGACATTGGCATATCATACAAAATACCAATAACGAGCCGTTTTAAACCATCCAGATGGTAACATGGAGGTTATATTTATGAAGAATTTCAAAGTTTGTCGTGAGTTCCCGGCGCCCATACCCCTCTGGCTAATTGGTTGTACCGTAAACATCTACTTACTGATTTTTTGTATACTTTGCACAAACTTCAATTTGTCTTATCACCAGCTTTGTATCAGAGCGCTCGCCTCTTACTCTAAACAAACACGAATCTTACTACAGACTAATTGTAGCTAATCAGCAATAAACTAGAAATTCAAGTTTTATGATTTTTGAAACTCCAGTAAATTTACAAGTATCTGTAAACTAAACATTGTTGATGTCGATTGGTATCAGCAGCAAAAATAGTTGTTTTAACTGATACTAAAACTGTATTCTTTGATACGTTTAACACATTTTTTGACTATTATTCCTCAGTTTGTGATATTAAGGTGCGTGAAACTTGTAGGGTGCGTGACGCTACCAGTTATTGCGCTTCGTTTCAAAATCTTTGTAGGGTGCGTGACGCTACCAGTTATTGCGCTTCGTTTCAAAATCTTTGTAGCGTCACGCACCCTACTCCAATCTTCGTAACTGAATTTGGTGTAAACGCGGTCCAACGACGGAGATAACGGTAAACTCCAAGTTTTGGAAAACGAATATTTCGCCTAACGCCGGAATTTTCTGTAATTGATAAAGCAAAAAACCTCCTACCGTCTGATATTCTCTTGCCAGAGGTAAATTTATATGTAAATTCTCATTTAACTCCTCGACGTTTATTTGCGCTTGAACTAGATATGTGACTTCATCCAAAACTTGAATCGATAAATTATTTGTATCCTTCGAGTTGGTTGCATCACCGATAATTTGAGCAATAACATCTTGAATAGTGACAAGTCCGGCTGTTTGACCAAACTCATCTACTACCATTACCATTGCAGGCTTTTGTCGCTGCAACATCGGTAGTAGTTCATGGAGTTGTGTGTTTTCTGGAACAAACCGCGCGGGTCGTATCCAAGGTTTGATTTGTGTATCTAGGGTGAGTTTGCCTAGAGCCAAAGGTTTTGTTAGGTCTTTGAAGTAAGCAAGACCGCGAACGTTATCCAAAGTTTCATCTATCACTGGGTAGCAAGAGTAACCAGTAGCTATCATTGCCTTGAGAAGGGTTTGTAAAGAGGCATTTATCGGCAGCGATACAATGCTAGTACGAGGAATCATTACTGCTTGAACTGTAATTTCCCCGAATTCAAAAACCCTTTTTAGCAGTTCGCGTTCTTTTGCCAGCAGCCCTATTGATTCACGTTCGGTTGATATAATTAACTGCAATTCTTCTGATGTAACAGGTGGGCGCCAGTTATGCTGTGTGTATTGAATACCAAAAAACTTGAGTAGCCAACGGTTAGATTGATTGAGTACCCAGATCAAAGGGCGAAAAAATCGTACTATTGCTTTAAATAAAGGCCCTAAAAATCTTGCTAGTTGTTCAGAGTATAGGATGGCTAGTGACTTGGGGCAAAGCTCACCCAAAACGATTTGCAAGTAGGCAATCAAAATAAAAGTGATGGGAATTGAGAATGAATGTAAAACAAAAAAATTCATCTCACTTGGTACTGGTAAGGACTCAAGCAATGCGTCGATTAACCCAACCATCGTGCTTTCCCCTATCCACCCCAACGCCAAGCTTGAAAGTGTTATACCTAATTGCGTAGTAGATAACAGTCTATCTATACTACGATGCAGCACATCAACTGCAACGGCGCCAGTATCACCTGATTCTACCAACTGGTGGATGCGCGAACGTCGCACCGTCACCATCGAAAATTCAGCCGTCACAAAAAAAGCATTGATTGCAATCAGCAACAACACCGACAACAACCTCAACCCTACATCTGTCCAACTCACTTTATTGACAACCCACCTTTAATAAGCGCCCTGTTTTGGATTTTGGATTTTCCCGGTATAGGGAAAATCTAAAATTGTTTTATCTTTCCACCGGAATATTTGGAACTTCGAGCCGCATTTTTTGTGCTGGGTAGTCAGTTAAAGCAAGTGAGATTTTTTTAACATCATCGAGCAGTGGTGTGGGAATACTCACTGTTCCTGTGAATTCTGAACTATTTCCCGGTAATTCTGCTGGTAAACCCTCAGTACTTTGTGAGAGTGTTCTTCCCTTATCGTCTGTAACATCCAAAAAGCTATACAAAAAACGTGCAGTTTCTGAACCTTTGTTTTGCATTTTCACTTTTAGCACTAAATCTCCACCAGTAAAACGCGCGGACTGTACCGAAAAGTTGATGCCACTATTTTCAGCGTTAATCGGAAATCCGGCTTGGGGCTTTTCTTGTGTCTCTTTAGGCTTTTCCTCTGGCTTTTGCTTTTGAGGAGCATCTTCGTCATCATCAGACGACTTCGCTTTCGCGGCTTTGGTTTTGCCCTCAATACGTGCCTTTACAATTTTTAATATTTCTTCTTCTCTTAGTAACGCCACTCCTGTATGTGACGTATTGCCAGATTTTGCCGAACCGAACTTACTTGATGGGCGCGCGTCGGGTGTAGTTACACCTTTTAGCGCCTTAGTACCGACATCAAAACCTAAAATTGCACTTACTGAACCAGCTCCCAACATCAGGGTTAACAAAGTTAACGTCAGAAGCACAGTAGAATTAAGTTTCATTGGTCTTAAGATTCTCTTAGAATAAGTAATTGGGCTATTTATGTAAATCAGGGAGCTTGCGGACTTCTAGCTTACATGAACTTTATCAATATTAGTTTGCACCATTTCATTCTCAAATTATGTATTATGATCTTGTAAACAACCACTACCATATATAAGCCACATTTTTTTTGACTTCTGATCTGTCAATTTCGGTTTTTGTGAGTTATCATAGATTATTAGTTTAGTTAGCCAGGGTTGGCCGATCGGTTTAGGCAACGAACTCATAATTCGTCCCAGACAGGTTCAACTCCTGTACCCTGGATTTAGTGGAAAGTAAAAAGTGCTGAGTGCTGAGTAGGTAATTTTCAATACTCAGCACTCAGCACTCAGCACTCATTACTCTTTATCTTTGTTCAAATCGAAACTCAGTACCACTTCTGAGTCTTTCTTGATTTAATCGTGGAGACGACATCAAGGATGTGTTGTAAGGATTGGGAAGGTCTGGAGTACGAATGTATGGATCATTCATTGCTTGCTGCATAATTACGTCTCTGTAAAGAGCATTAACCAAGTCACCATCTCTTTCAATTTCCTTTTCTGGAAAAGAGCTACGGAACAGTGAACCTGGACCAAGTATTAAGTCAATGTCTCGGTTTATACCTTGATTGCGGTAGTAGTTAGGACTATTTTTGAAATAAGCTCTTTCCATTGCTTCACTTGCGGTTTCGTAGTTGGGTACGTTATCTGACGTACTTTGTTGTGCTGTCGCAACAGATGGAACCGCCGCAGTAAGTAGTATAAAAAGACTACTTAAAAATTTTAACTTTAAACCCATAATTAAATTACTCCTCAGTTTTTCTGTTATTGAGCAAAGATACGCGCGCATCTTAATTTATGCTTAGTTTGGGAACTCGGATGAGTTCAACTTTGGTGTAGCACAATTTTTTACCAGTTGTAATGAGTTATTCCGCTGAAATTAGCCAAAAGTCCGATGTTTGGGCTGCAAGTACTGATATATCCACCCTGCGTCATCAGTTATTAGATTTACTTTGCCAAGAAGCTTATAAGGAGGGGGATTTTGTTCTTTCCTCCGGCGCCAAAAGTACATATTATATAAATGGCAAATTAATAACGCTGCATCCTATTGGCGCCTTAGCTATTGGTAGATTGCTTTTAAGTATGTTGCCAGCAGATACACAAGCAGTAGCTGGGTTAACTTTAGGCGCCGACCCCATTGTCAGTTCTGTTAGCGTTGTATCGGCATATGAGAATAAACCTGTATGCGCGTTGATTATTCGTAAAGAAGCCAAAGGTCATGGTACACAAGCGTATATTGAAGGGCCTGTTTTACAGAGTGGCGCCAAAGTTGTTGTGTTAGAAGATGTTGTCACAACTGGACAGTCAGCAATGAAAGCTGTAACTCGACTACGTGATGCTGGTTATGTGGTTGAAGAAGTTATTTCGCTGGTAGACCGAAAACAAGGTGGCGCCGAGTTTTATGAGTCACAAGGGTTAAAGTTTGAAGCAGTGTTTGATATTGAGGATATTCAGAAAAGGTATAAAGAATTGATCCCCCCAACCCCCCTTAATAAGGGGGGCTGAGAGCGATAATTGTGACGGGTTGTAGCACGGGCGTCTCGCCTGTGCAGTGGTTACAAATAGATATATTTACCACGGAGACACAGAGCGCACAGAGAAGAAATTAAGAGTAAGAGGAATGAACCACAAAGGGCACAAAGGACGCAAAGTAAGATTGGCAACGGATGATAAACGGATGTAACGGATAGGTAATTTTAAATAAGTAGACTTTGTTGGAGTTTCAATAACTCATCGTTATATTTACCAATTTTTAACCAAGTCCAAAAGTATGAGCTAGTGCAACATCAACAGAAGACATATCCGACCAAATTCCAATTACTCTGTCAATTTCTACTTCAAGGACGGTCACAAGGTTGTCAGTCATGATAACTGAGTCATGTAGTAACCCTGTTTGCTGTCCTTCTGGTGTTGCTATTTGCACCAAAACCCGACTTGGATGTCCAGCACGCGATAAATTACTGGTAATCATTGCAACAATTGTTTGCGGTAAACCAGTAGTTAAATTATCGGCTTGCACAACAAGAGCCGGACGGCGTTTAGCCGTGCGAAGGTTTGAGCTTGGAAACAAAACTAATACTATTTGTCCGCGATTATAAGGCATCGTAGGCATCCATATCGGGGTGTTCCCAATCAGAAGCAAAACTTTGTAATCTGGCGCGCAAGTTTGCTGCTTGTTCTGAGTTTATGCCACGAGAAGATAAATCTACAGAATTATCAGTTGTAACAAAAGTAACGATGACCTTTGTTCCTTCCGATAAATCCGGTGTTTCAAGTAACTCAATTTTACCGTTCTGATAAATACCTTCTATCGATTTAAGCATTTCCACTGTTTAATTGATACACTACTATACATATAAGTTTCCTCTATTTTATCGTAAACCTCCGATTGCGGGAGGAACTTAAGCTCATACTTGTAACAATATGCATTTAATTATACCTCTTTTATAGTGAGCTATAAACAAAATACTTGTACTATAGTATTACTAAATAGCCGTACTGTTACCTTATTGCTTCAATTTGATTGTTTAGCTGTTCAAGGTCTTGCCGTTTTTGACATATCCATGCTTTGTCAGCTTGACATTGTATTAAGGTTTCTTGATGTACTTTAGTGTACTGGTCTAATATTTTTTCATAAAAACAAATTCCATCATGAATTATTTTTTCAGATTGCATAGTCTTTTCGTTAAAAGCTGTACTAATAATTTCGTTTATGTTGTCAAAAATAATGTCTAATGAATTGACAAATTGCTGACAACCTGTGTCAAAAACTTTACTTTTTATTTCTAGATCAATTCCTAGCACACCTCCTAAACCACTTCCTAACAAACCACCTCCTATTAAACCTCCTATGACTGCTAAAATTGGACCAGCAAAAACAAATGCTGGTATTAATACTGCTGCTCCTACTTCATCAATTAATGTGCTATGCAAGAAACCACGCGCGTTACAGTCTTCAACTACTTGCAAAACACGATGACAAAGAGAATCTAGTTCTTTTTGATTTTCTTGATACTTTTTTAATTCGCTATAAGCTACTTGGTTGTGTTGAGTTATTGTTATTTCAGGTTTAGTAGGTAAAGCAACTAATATATCACTTGCAGCATTAACAAAGACAATATCTAACTCGCTAAATCTACACGGGTCGAGCTTACATCTTACTTCATCTAAAGCTACATAGTCTGTATGATTATTATGAGCGAATGCTGACTCTAGAACTGATAAATATTTAGGGTTAATATTTATATGCTTACCTAGAATTTCTAAGTATTGCTTCTCAGACAAACCAATACCATCTATGGCTGATATTTCATAACCATAAGCTATTATCAGTAATTTTTCAGATTCAGATAGAGAATCGCTGAGGATGAGTAGATTATTGATTTGTCTATAAATCTGATTTTCTTTAATCCCCTTAATCATTAAATGCGTTAGGCGCCGTATATCGCTTTCAGGTGTACTAAATCTATAAAGGATTGTTAGTAGCTTTTGCTTTTCCTCTTCTGCCACTGTGCCATCTACAAATATTACTCCTAGCAACACTGTGACTAAATTTGCCAGAAATGTTACAGACGGTGTGATAAGACTTTGAGTCAGCTTTTGCCCAGTAATGCGTGATAACAAATCAACGGCTTGAGAACTAACTAAGGAAGTATTCATATATACAGTACATAGACTAGTTAGATTTAGTATTCCCACATCCTTAGCCAAAATTTATCTACATACCGCGTAATTACGGTTATTTTAATTTTCCTGAACAAGTTAGGCTCGAAAAAATTAACTTATAGCAACTTAAAACAATGCATTTTCAATTTTCTCCTTTAATTGACGCTGGTATTCAAGCAGGTAAATACGCTCAGGTTTTTAGTAATGGAGTACCAATAGCTATGGCTAGAGATAGTGTTACAGGGCAATTTGTTGCCCACGCTGTCGGCGCCACTGTTAATAACAGCCCTTTATCTCCACTGTTAGCTGCTTCTCAATTTGTTAGTGGTGGAGTGCAAATGTATCAAACGCACCAAGGGTTTATAAGCGTACTAAGTAGTTTACAAACGATGCAGGCTAGTTTAGGAGTGCTGCAAGCTACCACAGCATTAATTGGTGTAGGAACTGTAGCAGGTGTAGCATTGACGGCAGTAAACTTACATCAAACACTAAAATTAAGAAAAGAAGTTGAACAGTTACGACTAGAGGTCAAAAATGGCTTTGTTGACCTTAAACAAGCTTTAAAAGACCAAGGAGCAGAAATTAGGCAGTTAATTGAAGAGGTATCCCAAGATATTAAATTTGAGCAACACCGTATAGTGTTAGTACGAGCGTATGGATTATTTCTTCAGGCAATGAACCGCTTTCGTTCAGCGATGCAATTACAAGATTTAAGCCGTAGAAATGCTGAAATAGATGGCGCGCGCGGGATGTTATTTGAGGCTTTAGCTGATTATACAAACCTTCATTTATTAGAACAAACTTGTGCTGCTGGAAGACTGCGGCGACTTGAGTGTGCTTGGATAATTGAGCAAGGAATAATTGCAACTTATCAAGTACAGAATGAAATGTCAGCAGTAAGCGATAGAATTGTTCAGCTACAAGATAACATTTGTCAAGAGTCTGTAAATATTATTAATAATTGTGAATCTCATGATGAGCTTGATTTTATTTTTCCTGAGATTACACGTATTTACAGTCATGATTTACCTGTATTAGACTCATGGCAAAATCATGTTGACTGGATGCACGCGCTTCCTGAGTCAGAATCTAAACTTTTAAGTAGTGCTGATTTAAATGACTTTGAATTGATAACTAGTCAAGATGCAGTGTTAACGGCGCCGAGAGAGGAATTAATATATGAAGAGTTAGCGGAAAAGTCGCATTTTTACTCTTTGCGTGACCAGCTATTATTTTTGTTTGATTATGAACTACGGCAAGAATACGAATTTTATATTAATCAACAGTCTATAAATGCTGGTTATAAAACACTCGTTCCATCTAATTTGGAAAAAGCATCAGATTTAACTGTTGCTAATCTTTATTATTATTTCAAAGTTAGAGATGAATCTGAAGACGAAACTGAAGAAGAATTAGCTGGTAGCCATCAAACAACTAAAATAGCTACAGCAAGTCTAGAAAAAGAGCCTTTAATTAGCAATACTTTACAGGTAAGCATATTTCAAAAACTTAAAACTGTTGTAGCTAATCAGTTATCGGTTGATGTCAATAAAATAACTCTAAACTCGAACTTAGCTCAAGATTTGGGGGCAGATTCTTTAGATGCGGTAGAGTTAGTTATGGCTTTAGAAGAAGAATTTGATATTGAGATTCCTGATGGAGATGCTGAAAGAATTACAACAATTCAACAGGCTATCGATTACATTAGTAAAAAAGTTTCCGCAGCCCTTTAGTAGGTAGGGCGGCTATGCCTGACAAAACCCAGATGTGGTGGCTTAAGCCACCTTACTTGTAATTTTCTGTGCGGGCAGGGATGCCCGCTCCACAAGACTTTTTAACTCCTCTTGTTCCCCCCTTATTTAAGGGCAGGGCTGATTCATTCTTGGAAGGAAATTAAATTCAGTTGAAATTTGCTACGAAATTACACGTAACTTGTTCTTTTCCTTTGTGCCCTTTGTGCCCTTTGTGGTTTATTTCTTTAAGGAACCGCAAAGACACAAAGAACACAAAGGGCAATAGCGATTTTTCTTTTTAGAATGAAACAGCCCTGCCTTATTTAAGGGGGGCTAGGGGGGATTAAGATTGAGCTACAACTTCTTTATCCTTCGCCAAGAATTTCTCCAACTCTGTCAAAGCATCTGCATCAACTTTGGTTTGCATTGGGCAGAATTTGGGGCCACACATTGAGCAGAACTCGGCAGTTTTGTAAATATCTGCTGGTAGAGTTTCGTCGTGGTATTCCCGCGCGCGTTCTGGGTCGAGTGATAATTCAAACTGACGGTTCCAGTCGAAGTTGTAACGCGCGTGTGATAATTCATCATCTCTATCACGGGCGCCGGGACGACGACGGGCGATATCAGCGGCGTGTGCGGCTATTTTGTAGGCTATTAATCCGTTTCGCACGTCTTCTGCGTTGGGTAATCCTAAGTGTTCTTTAGGTGTTACATAACACAACATGGCTGTGCCGTACCAACCAGCCATAGCGGCGCCAATTGCTGAGGTGATATGGTCGTAACCTGGAGCAATATCGGTGACAAGTGGACCAAGTACGTAAAAAGGCGCCTCGGAACATTCTTCCATTTGCTTTTTAACGTTAAATTCGATTTGGTCCATTGGTACGTGTCCGGGACCTTCGACCATGACCTGAACGTTGTGTTCCCAAGCTTTGCGGGTTAGTTGCCCTAAAGTTTTTAGCTCAGATAATTGTGCGTCGTCGGATGCATCATGTGTACAACCTGGACGTAATGAGTCACCTAAGCTGAAGGAGACATCATATTTTTTAAATATTTCGATGATGTCGTTGAAGTGGGTATATAAAGGGTTTTGTTTATGGTGTTGCAGCATCCAGCGCGCGATGATACCACCACCACGGGAAACTATACCTGTAATGCGCGATTTTACTAAAGGTAAGTACTCAATTAGTAAACCCGCGTGGATAGTCATATAATCTACCCCTTGTTGAGCATGTTTCTCAATTACATGCAAAAAGTCATCAGGAGTAAGTTTGTCTAAGTTGCCGTGAACGCTTTCCAGTACTTGGTAAATAGGTACAGTACCAATGGGAACGGGTGAAGCATTAATAATAGTGGTGCGAATTTCGTCTAAATTACCACCACCCGTAGACAAATCCATCACCGTATCGGCGCCATATTTTACAGCCAGGTTTAATTTAGCTACTTCCTCAGCCATATCCGATGAGTTAGGAGAGGCGCCGATATTGGCATTAACCTTACACTTGGAGGCAATACCAATTGCCATTGGTTCCAAGTTAGTGTGATTAATATTAGCAGGAATAATCAACCGTCCCCGTGCGACTTCATCACGAATCAAATCAACAGGGAGATTTTCCCGCTTGGCAACGTAGTGCATTTCCTCAGTAGTTACACCAGTACGAGCATAATGCATCTGAGAAACATTATCCTGCCCACGTCGTTTGGCAACCCATTCAGTTCGCATAATTTTAAATCATTTCCTTCATGAAAGAGCTTCCCTCCGCTGGTATTACCCAGACTCAGGTGTTAAGGGTGTAATCTCAGCCCGGATTTACTCAGGCACCCCTAGCAAGGAAATTAATCCTATTGTTTTTATTGTGACAGTTTTTTGCGCCGACAAAAATTAATTAATGTATTGTAAATTGTCCAAATGCATTACTTTTATGTGCTTTTGTAAAGAAACCTGTAGCACAGACCGGAAAGCCTGTGCAGTAACATATTTTTAGCATCAGTCAGCATCAAATTTGATGATTATATGGAAAATAGCACCATTCGGACGACTTTAACCTTACCAGCAGAACTAGTACAATCAGTTGACAGCGCCATTAATCAAGGAAAAGCTAACAGGACTTACGATATTGTCACAATTGAGAGTCGGTGCGTGACGCTACAGGTCTTATAGCTACGTTGAAGTTTTTTTGTGGCGTCACACACCCTACGATTTTTATGTGCCAGTTGCGTAAGTCCTGGCTAAAAGTCGTAATGATTTTGTAGCACGTGCGATTCGTAACGAATTAGCAGCTTTACAAAGAGCAGAAATTAATGCCGAATTTGCGGAAATGGCTAACGATACTGAGTATCAGGCATAAGTTGAGATTTTGAATCAAGAATTTGCGCGTTCAGATTGGGAAGCTTTTAAATTAGGCGAGTCTCAATAAAGATATAAGAGTTAGACCGTAAGTATTTTTGGGAAAAATAAAGTAGTCTTAAATACTAAAGTTTTACGTAGTCGTCATGGCTGAACGTCTTGATCTAAATTCTGCTTTAAAAATACTTGATTTAAAACCAGGTGTGTCTCAGGAAGAAATAAAACAAGCTTATCGGAAGCTTGCGAAACAATGGCATCCCGACTGTTTTTTAGAGCCAACCCAAAAACTAGGCGCCGAAGAAAAGATTAAAATTATAAATCAGGTTTATGAGCAGCTTAAGAATTATCAATATATTGACACGCAAAACAGTGTAAACACAACTTCAGCAAATAAAACAAGTGTCTCTTCTACTCCATCCACTCCAGAAACTATTTACCGACGCGGAATGAGTAAAGCTTCCACTGGTAAATATAATGAAGCCATTGAAGATTTTACTATAGCGATTCGGATGAAGCCTGATTATATTGAGGCATATAAATTCCGCGCGCTTGCTTGTGAAAAGCTAGGGTATCTCAACCGGGCAAAGTCAGATTATAAAAAAGTTTCAGAGTTAGAAGTTATTCAGCGAAAATTGGAAGTTAGGGAACGACTGCGAAAAGAGCAAGAACAAAAATATCAGCAAGAAACTGCTTCTCAAAAGTCAAAACGTGCATATCGATGTAAATTAGTCAAGTCTTTAAATCATGGTAGCTGTATTTGGAAGTTAGCAGTTAGTTCCGATGAAAAATTTATTGCCAGTGCAGGTAGTGATAATACTGTCAAAATTTGGAAATTATCAATATCTGAATCAACAGGTGACTTAATAAACACTTTTACCCATGACCAATTAATACGATGTGTTGTATTTAGTAATGATAATCAAATAGTTGCTAGCGGTAGTGATGATGGTAGTATTACCGTTTGGCAAGTCGCAACAGGTACACTAATTAACAAATTTAAAGTACATTCGGCGCCTGTTTGCTCGGTTATTATCAGCCCAGATAATCAAACTATAATCAGCGGTAGTAATGACACTAGTATCAAAATTACCCATATCAGTATGGGAGAAATGTTACATGTCATTAAAGCGCATACTCATACTGTTCAGTCATTAGCACTTAGCACAGATAACCAAATATTAATAAGCTGTAGCAGTGATAAAACAATAAAACAATGGAATTTAAAAAATCGTAAATCCCTAAGTGTCATATCACATTCGGCGCCTGTTACTTGCACCTGCTTTAGCCCAGATGGAAAATATATAGCTAGCGGAGGTTTTGACCAAAGCATTACATTATGGGATATGACTACTGGAAGCAAGATTAATACTTTTGCTGGACACCGGGCGCCTATTTCCGAAGTATCTTTTAGTTATGATTCTCAGATTATTGCCAGTACAAGTACAGATGGTGCTTTAAAATTGTGGCAAATTAACACGGGAGAAGAACTTGATATGGGCGCCAGTTTAGATAATATTGGCACAAGTAAGATTAATGTTGCGAAGTTTAGCTTCGTTTCAAAAAGCCTTGTTTGTGCTAGTAATGAGGGAATAATTCAAATTTTACAATGCAATTAATAGTAGGGTGGGCAGTGCCCCACCATATTAGTTAATAAGTGCTATATTGATCGGCGACTTTATCTAAGATTTTACCTAGTGCGGCGCCACTTGATTCACAAGAAAAGTTTTCTTTAGCGTAGCGTTGTGCTGCTTGACCGAGACGGTTTCTTAGGTCTGCGTCATTCCAGAGCATTTCTATTGCTTGGGTTAAGTCGTCAACGGAGTTTGGTTCTACTAGTAAGCCTGTTTCACCATGTTGAATATAATCTTCTGCTCCGTGACAACGGGTGGCAATAACAGCACGACCCATTTGCATTGCTTCGACTATGGTAACTTGTCCGGCTGCGGTGACTTCCGGGTTGGGAAGTAAGGGGACTACATTTATTCGCGCTTCTTGAGATAGGCGCCAGCATTCTGCTTTACTAATACCGAAAGGTGTTTGAACGTTTTGTGGAATGTCTAATCCTTCTAACGCGCGTTTTCCTGATGCTACAATTGTTGGTACATTGAGCTTGGAAACTGCTTGAAATAAAGAAGGAAAATCACGGTGGGCAGAACCAAGAGCAGTAATAAAAGGTTGTTGTGTATTTTCTTGATGCGTTATCGGAATATGTTTCTCTTGGAATGGAACGAATTCAAAGCGCTCTTTGGGAATTCCTAACCATTCATGATAAATGTCACGTTCACGTCGTGTATGAACAACAAAGCAGTCAATTTCATCTAAAGAAGCTTTGGCTAACAGGCGCCTCCATCCATCCGAACAAGTACCAATATTAAACAGCCAAGCAATTATTGGAAAACGTTTACGAGTTAAGCGCCTTTGCATCCCAAGTACTGCTGGCATTTGTGGAAAAACTGTTATAGTTCCTCCCTTGGTTAATTTTAGTGTATCGATTCCATGCTGCCAATAAATCAGCCAATCTTGGAAACCAGTTACTTTTGATTTACGCTCATGCCAGTTCTGTAATGGTTGTCTACGCGGTATAATCTCAAATTTATGTCGATCACCAGGAACATGTTGAGTCAACCAATGCTCCTGCATCCGGTTTAATCTGTTAATAAAAGGGGCTGCAACTGTCCAATGCATAAACTTGGTTTGATACTTTTTACTTTTTATGTTATTTAAGAAATAATAGTAGTCGATAATTTACCCGCATTAGAGAAAAAGATAAAATCTTTAGATAACCAAACCTTAAAATTACAGTAGCTTTAATGTGCGTTAATTAAACTTTGCCCATTCTTGTTGTAAAGATTGCGGTGCCGGATTTTTTGTATCGTATATCACAATCACGTTTGTTAGTTTACGTCCAGCAGGCACTAGAATTTTACCATTCGCAGCCAATGCCCTGGAGGCGCCTCCTAAAAATAAGAACGAACGTCGGCTGTAATTTGCGATATTATTATTTTTCTCTTTCGCGTCTCTGTAACTCATGACCAAGTATATTCTTTTTTACAAACCATACGGGGTACTGTGCCAATTTACACGCGATACTCCGGAACGTCAAACGCTTCAAGATTATATAGATGTTCATGACGTTTACCCAGTTGGGCGCCTAGACTGGGATAGTGAAGGTTTAGTATTATTAACAGACGATGGACAACTACAACACCGTCTGTCAAATCCAAAATTTGCACATCAGCGAAGTTATTGGGTACAGGTTGAGCGTATTCCTGATGAAGCAGCACTACAAAAACTACGTACTGGTGTAGAAATTCAAGATTATCGCTCTTTACCTGCTTTGGTACGGTTATTACCCTCTGAACCAACTCTACCCGAACGTGACCCACCAATAAGATTTAGAAAAAATGTGGATACCGCATGGTTAGAAATGACGCTTCGAGAGGGGAAAAATCGTCAAGTTCGTAGAATGACCGCAGCAGTAGGGTTTCCGACTTTACGGTTGGTGCGTTTCCAAATCTCCCATCTTACTTTAGATAGTTTACACCTCGGTGAATGGCGCCACCTCACATCTCTTGAAGTCGATTTGCTGCATAATATTGTTTCTACAAGCTGTAAATATAAACAAGATAAACCTAGAAAGAAGCGAGGATAATTTTTCTATCTCTGAAATTTAACCATTAAACTTAAATCAATTCTAATAATTTCTTAATTATTTCTTAATTATTTCAAAAGTATACAACAGGTGCTAGTAGTACGGTGGGCAGTGCCCACCCTACGTGTGTCTAAAAATTTGTAGTTAAATATTTGGATTTGGAATAAATCGCGAAAAAAGCTGTATAATCAGCTTCTTTTCATTTTACTGTTTTTGATTCAGCCTTGTTTATATAAAAATTTGGGTGCTTTCTTACTTAATATTATGAGCCGAAATCAGACATCTAGCTGGAATCGTATTTCTAAAGAGCAAGATAATATATTGCCCTTGCCCGCAACACACTTGGAACTAGTTCCTGATAAAGTTGTAACTAGTACAAACCAAACAGGCGAAGTATTTTACTCTCAGACAGATTGTAATTTATTATACCGCGAGCTTTACGAAGAATCACCTTTGATTCAATTTGCGCTCGATGAAAAAGGTTTTGTTCTAGCAGTAAATCAATTTGGTGCTAACTTACTTGGTTATACCAAAGAAGAGTTACTTTATAAGCCAGTTTTTCACTTGTTTGCTTCCGGAGCGCGTGAATGTTTAGCAAGTACAATATTAAGTTTATTCAAAGTATCATCTGCGAGTGGAACCGTTAGTTCAGAATATCGCCTAAATTGCCCTCATAGCGAAATTCTTTGGGTAAAAGTAACGTTACGAATATTGCCGGGTGAAGCACAAAAAACTGTAATTTTAATGGTTTGCGAGGATATCACCGCACAAAAGCGTTCGGAAGACGCTTACGATGAATGCGAGCAAAGGTTCTTTTTTGTTGCAAATGCTGCTCCTATAATGCTGTGGATGTCAAGCTCCAATGGGATGTATAACTTTTTCAATACGGCTTGGCTCGAATTTACAGGATATACTATTGAGCAAGCGCAGGGAATCGGATGGCTGGAAAGCGTACATGTAGATGATAAAATTAATTGCTTACAAATCTATTATTCAGCACTCAATTCTCGACAAAAGTATTATATAGAGTATCGCTTACGCCGCGCGGATGGTGAGTATCGTTGGATTTCTGATACAGGTATTCCAAGAAAAACACCGGATGGAGAGTTCACAGGTTATATTGGTTGCTGTATAGATATTAACGAGCGTAAATCAATCGAAGTTGCTCATTCACAAATCGAAGTTGACGACGCGCGAGTTTTGGAGCTTGAAAAACTCGACCATCTTAAAGACCAGTTTCTTAGTACTGTATCGCATGAATTGCGTACACCGCTTACAAATATGAAAATGGCAATTCAGATGCTTGGTATTGCTCTGAATATAGGTCAAGCATCAAGAAATGCAATAGATACAGTAAATCATACAATACAAAGTAAAGAATCAAAAGCCGCGCGTTATTTTCAGATTTTGAATAACGAGTGCGAACGCGAGATAAATCTGATAACCAACTTCTTAGATTTACAGAAACTTGATGTCAACACGAAACCTTTAGTGTTGGAAACCGTATTTATTCAGAAATGGTTGGTAAAGGTGGTGGAGTTATTCAAAGCAAGAAACCGTAACTACCTTAAAGACTTATATGTGGATATTGCCCCAGACCTACCTCAATTTGTTAGCGACCCATTTAGTTTGGAGCGAATTTTAATCGAGCTACTAACTAACGCATGTAAATTTAGCCCAGAAGGTGAAGAAGTCATCGTTAGCGCGCGGTTAAAATCTCAGAACATCGAACTGAGTGTTACAAATACGGGTGTTGAAATTCCTGTATCTGAGTTACCGCGTATTTTCGATAAGTTCTACCGTATCCCCAGTAACGACCCTTGGAAACAAGGTGGTACGGGTTTGGGTTTGGCGTTAGTTCAAAAGCTTACCAGGTATCTAGGACTTACAATCGAAGTTGAAAGCGGGTTGAACCGTACCTGTTTTAAGTTGCATCTGCCAATTAGATAATAAATGTATTAATTGTTAATCGTTGGCGCCGGCGGAGTTTGTCAATCATAAGCTAGAATAATTCCCTGTACCACTTAGATTCTATCTAAGGTACTGGCTGATGTGTTTTATTTAACAATAACCCTTGTATGTAGAGACGTTACATGTAACGCCTGTACGTACATACGTTAACCTGTTTTAATTGATGTACTCTAAAGTAGGAGCTGCCAGCTGGCGCCTGAGCGAGAGTAATGCTCTTAAGTGCGATTCTGAGAACCGGCAAAGAAACAAGCTTTAGTCCCAAAAATACCAAACCTATTCATAGTTCTGACGGGTATCGGTATTCTTTCACAAAAGATTGACTCTGAAGGGCGAAGTTTGTCTTTATGACGAATTACTCCAAAAAATCGCCACCTAATAATACGGGATTAAGGAATTTCCGCAATGTTGATTTGCCCTGAGTGTAAATTTGAGAACCCAAATAAAAATAAGTTTTGTCAAAATTGTGGCACTTCTTTGACCGAACGGGCTTGTCCGGCTTGTGGCGCCGATGTGCCGAACGATGCTGAACGATGCCAGAATTGCGGTAAGTATTGTGCCACAGTATGGTTAGCTATTGTCCAATTTGATCAAGAGAAAGAAGCACCGCAACAGGTGAATGATGTACCCTTGGATGAAGAAAGCATTTTGATTCAAGTTAAGCGACCTGTACCTTTGGAACAAGCTATTCAAGTCGTCCCTCAAACGCGCGCGCTTGAGGTTGGGTCGTACTTGGATAAACAACAGCGTTATAAAATACTTGAAGTGCTACCACAAGAAACGAGTACTGATACAGAGTTATTGATACGAGTACAAGATTGTGAACCGTATCAAGTTACGCCAATTGCTGCATCGTTACAGCAAGGTTCAAAAGCTTTGGTAGAGGCGCCTGGTAGAAGCGAGGTAGCAAAACCGTATTTAGCTTTGCAGTCGCTGTGTAATTATGGTATTCCACCAATACACGACGCTTGGACATTGGAGAACATGCAAGTAGTGCTGCTCGAAGACCGTTCAAGTTGGGAATATTTACTCGAACTTTGGCAAGAAGACCAAACGTCATCGCTACAAGTTGTCCATTATTTCCACCGCATGACTCAGCTTTGGCAAATGCTTGAACCATTAAATTGTCGTCAAAGTTTATTAGAGTTAAGCAATTTACGACTCGATGAAGACGAAGAGCTAGTACTGCAAAGACTTTATCTAGAAAAACCTTTGACGAATAGTGAGTCAAATCTTAGTTTTGAAGATTTTGAACCAGAACAAACTTCTTCAGATGTAGCAGGTGAAACATTAAGCATTAAAGCATTGGGTCATGTTTGGCACACTTTGTTCAAACAGTCGCAGCGAACACAGTTTGGACCATTGATGCAGTTGCTGGGAGATTTGGACGTTGGTACAATAGAGACGGTTGAGCAGTTACAAGCACGGTTACGCAAAATAGGCGCCGAACTTGAAACGCCACCGACTGTTAATGATAATGATAGTGATAGTGATAAGAATATTCTGAGTAATCACGAGTCGGACGATGTAACCGTTACGATGGCATCGACATCAAATACTGCGGCACCTACTGTTCTACAATTGGTCGAAGCAGAGGAGAATGAAACAAAAAGCGATGATATGCCTACAGTCGTTCTCCCGATGCAGTTAAACAGTCTGGACAATGCAGGACTTACCGATGTTGGTCGTCAACGCGACCACAACGAAGACTATTTTGGTATTGAAACAAGAGTCAATAGAGTAGAATTTCCTAAAGCGCAAGCGATTGCAGCAAGGGGATTATATATTTTATGTGATGGTATGGGTGGACATGCGAGCGGCGAAGTTGCCAGCGAGCTAGCAGTTAACACTCTGCAAAAGTACTTTAATTCGTATTGGAATTTTAATCATCTACCGAGTACTGATATTATTCGTGAAGGAGTACGTCAAGCAAATAAGGCAATTTACGACCTCAATCAAAAAGATGCTCGTTCGGGTGTTGGCAGAATGGGGACGACTTTGGTGATGCTTTTAGTACAGGATACGCATGTTGCTGTTGCCCATGTTGGTGATAGCCGTTTATATCGTTTAACTCGTAGGGGACTCGAACAGGTTACAGTTGACCATGAAGTTGGGCAACGCGAAATTATGCGTGGAGTTGAGCCAACTATCGCTTATGGGCGCCCAGATGCGTATCAACTGACACAAGCATTAGGTCCACGTGATGAGAATTTAATCGACCCAGACGTGCAATTTTTCCAAATAAATGAAGATAGTTTATTTATTCTTGCCTCAGACGGGTTAACGGATAATAATCTACTCGAAACCAATTGGCAAACGCATCTCAAGCCGTTACTGAGTTCTAATGCTAACTTAGATAAGGGTGTGCGTGAGTTAATTGACTTAGCGAATAAGTGCAACGGTCATGATAATATCACTGCTGTGCTTGTTAGAGCCAAAGTACGTCCAAATCCAAGTACGGTTTAATACACATTAACCGTCAACTATTATTAAATTTTGTAATGTGGTTACGCTCACCTTATTAGAACCGCAACAAAAAAACCCACTTCAGAAGTGGAGTTTTAGCGACGAACCTTTGATTCGGATAGGTCGCTCGGCTGATAATCATATTGTCATTGCTGATGATTTGGTATCTCGCCATCATCTCGAACTTCGACGAGTCGATACAGGTGGGCAGAATAGTGCTTGGCACTTGGTTAATAAAGGCATTAACGGTACTTTTGTCAATGGTATTTTAGTTACTCAAGCACAAATACCTGACAGTTGTTTGTTGCAACTGGCAAACGGTGGTCCTTTATTAAAGTTTGAAGTCGAACCTGTAAGTCCTAAAATAAGTCCTAGTACGTTACCTACCTGTACTCACGAAGGTAATAATCCGAATAATTTATTTTGTATTCATTGTGGTCAACCCATAAAAGTCCAGCAAACGGTTCGTCACTACCAAGTCCTGCGAACGCTTGGACAAGGGGGGATGGGGACGACTTTTTTAGCTTGGGACTCTTTGGGAAAGATTTCTCTTGGGCGCCCGCAATTGTTAGTACTAAAGCAGATGAATGCCGATATGGCGCGAATTGCCAAAGCGCAGGAACTGTTTGAACGCGAAGCAAACACCCTGAAGTCGTTATCGCATCCAGGGATACCAAGGTACTATGATTTTTTTGTCGAGGACGGCAAGAAATATCTAGCAATGGAATTAGTCCAGGGGGAAGATTTAGAGAGACTGGTTTTATTCAAAGGGCCAGTAAATCAAAATCAAGCGGTTTTTTGGATGATTCAAACGTGTGACGTGTTGGACTACCTGCATAACCAAGACCCACCACTTATTCATCGCGACATTAAACCAGCGAATTTAATGATGCGTTCCTCGAATAATAGTATTGTGGTACTGGATTTTGGCGCCGTGAAAGAAAGTTCATCGATACCGGGTACACGTATAGGTGCAGAAGGGTATTGCGCTCCAGAGCAGGAGCGAGGACAACCGTTAACGGTATCAGATTTATACGCAATCGGACCTACCCTGATTTTTTTACTATCAGGGGAAAGTCCATTCAAATATTATCGCCAACGCGGGCGCCAGTTTCGGTTTGAAATAGGAAATATTCCGACAATTACCCCGAAATTGCGTGAAATCATCGACCGCTTGACGGAACCATTGCCACGCGATAGATATCAAACAGCAAAAGAGGTAATTGCCGCACTTAAAGAATTGTAGATTGGTGTGTGTGTAGAGACGTTACATGTAACGTCTCTACATCAACGGGTTAGAATTATTCTTCTTCGTCCCATGCTTCCACGGATAATAATTCGCCAATTTGGTCTTGCATAGTAAATCCAAAATCCAGCAGTTCCTGTTTCCAGTGCTGCCAGTCATTGCCAAAAAGCAAAGCAATCTTCCAAATGCTGTCTGTTGGTTTGACAATATCAGAATCTACAAGTGATTGCACATTGCGCTGCAATTTCACCATTGGGTGAAGTACTTGTTGAGCCATAACATCAATTTAATTTTGATTTTGTTTGAGTAAAAACTTGGTCAAAACTGCTTTCCATTGAATCTGGAAAACTTGCCTATACGTAGAGTTGTATTACCTTTGGCAAAGCCAGTCTTATCTTTTTAACTATACCACAACTAACAGGAAGTTGTGAGCATCAAATTCTGGTTTGTACGGTAATTACCACAGAAAAGCATAAAGTGCGGCAGATGAGAGAGTTAAATTTAGGCGGAATCAAGAGTCATCCTACTACTTGCAGATATTACATAGCTCATGAGAACCGGATAATCGGGGTAAAAAACAAACAGTAAGCGTAAAGAATACATCTTTAGTACATTTACAGTTATTTTTGAGATTATCTGGAGATAAACGTGACTTTATCGAATCTGTCAAAAAATGGCAAGATGCATTCGTTAATCAACGCACCAGAAACAGAGGGGGTAATGGTGCTATTCGTCAAGTAACTACAAGTATATCAGAGATATTCTTATAAATATTTCTTAATAATTAGCTCGCAGTCAATCGACTTATAGCTTATCGCAAACATCTACACCTGGATACACATCATGCCAATCTTTAGAAAAATTTAATATTTATCTATCGTAGCACAGGCATCCTGCCTGTGCAGTGAATAAGTTAGAACAGGCGCCCATTCGTAAAAAAAAATATCCATTATTAACTTGTTATATGTAACATTATTTACAACACCCCCGTAGGTTGGGTGAAGCGCCAGGGCAACCCAACAAAAACATCTTGCAACGGATGCAACGGATGTAACGGATAAGCTATTGGTTACAAATAAAATCCGCATCAATCAAAATTAACTATCCGCTACATCGGTTCATTCAAATATATTTACCACTCCAGACACAGAGACACAGTAGAGACCGAATAAATTCGGTCTGTAGAGAAGTGTAAAATGTTGGTGTCTACTCCCCAAATGTAATGAAACAACAAAGCTTATAAGTATAATTTGTTGCATAAACCCAAGTTAATTAGGAATTGTTGACAAAGGAGCAACATATAGCAGTCCGCGCATCATTTGTAAAATTCGCACTCCGGTAGAGACGCGATTAATCGCGTCTCTACGTATAAAATTTTTTACAAATTATATAGGAATGCTAAAGAAGAACCGCTTGATTTTGACGCTTGTTATGATAATGAAACTGTAGATGTTGAGTATCTTAGAATTCATGCTCCTCGACTACTGAACTGTTATGACCGTGCAGGACAAAAAGCCAAATACAAAGGTGAAATTTTTCCGTCGGACTAGCCTGTAGGTAGTTACGGTGTAACTTCATATGAATTATTTCAGCGTGATAGAGCTTTAAACAAAAAAGGTATTATCGCTATTGACTTATTAAGGTGGGAACCATGATTAAGAATGACCAAGAGTATAAAAATACTAAGTATTTAGCAGAAGAATTTGAAAAAACTATAGCAGCAATGGAGCTAGATGAAGAAAGAAAAAGGCACGACTACCAAAAATGGGAAATGGGGAGAGGGGCAGCACAGTGCCATTTAGATAAGTTAAGAGCAGAAATAGCGGAATACGAAATGTTGATATCTCATGATAGTCAGGTGCCTATTGTGTTAAAACTTGATGATAATTGGTTATTTGCCAGATATTCTAATCAAAGCGCGCATTGCTGCGAAGTTGAGCCAAAAAGAGCTTGCAGCTTTGTGTGGATTTACAGAAGAACAAATTAAACTTTATGAAAAGAACGATTATCAAGGCGCCAGTTATCTTGATGTAAGATTTGTAAATAGAGGACTTACGTTCATCTAAGAGTAGAGCAAAAAGTCAAGACAATCTTACTGAAAATAAACAACTTCAACCTCGCGCTTGAATAGAAAATTATTAGGGTTATAAATACAAGGCGCCTGTTATTAATCTTCGAGAGGCACCATCAAAAAAATCTTTGCTTATTAATCAATAAATTATCCGTTACATCCGTTCATAATCCGTTGCAAATTTTACCAACTAATTACGGGTTGATGCCTTTTTCAAATTCGTCCACAGCTAAAATTGAATCTGAAATTGTAACACACTGCTCAAGCAACTTAATATCTAGAGAAGGCAGTAACTCGCTTGCTGTGATTAACTCATAGCCGTAGGTAGCAGTAAAAACAGTAGCTTTTGGAAGCTGTCCACTATCTCGTAGGTGGTATATTTTAAGCTGGTTAATTTCCCAAAACCATACTTCTGCAACTCCTAATCTTCGGTATATTTCTAACTTATTAACGCTGCCACTAGTAACAACTACTTCTATAACTAAGTCTGGTACTTCTTTTTCTTCCCCTATACAGTAGCATTCATCTGGTTCGGCGCCTGCTTTTCTGGCTTTGTTTCTAAAAGTGGAGCTTCCCAAAGGTACATAACGAATGCGCTTAATATAAAAGAAGCGCTCCACTAAAGTGCCTAAGTTCGTTTTTACTTTTTCATGCCTTCTCGATGGTGACACAATTTCTAATATTCCATCTAAGTAATTAATGCGGTAATGAGAGTTATCCTCTAGCTTGGCTAACAAGGACTCATAATCTTCCCAGCTAACATCACTGCTAGCAAACCTTTCCTCTGGGTCGGCGCCATATGTTAGCTCTGGCACTGTAATAAGTTCCTTAAGACTGGCTACCATATGTTAACTACCTTTGCTCAAAATTACGTGTAAACTTATATATAGAGTCTACAACTGTTATAACATCTGTAGTAGGTTGGGTGGAGGAACGAAACCCAACATCCACCCATCGCAGAACAAAAATAACTCTCAGTAAAAAATAATAATCAATCCCACCACGCAAATAACTGCTGCGATGAAACGTCAATATCATCACATCCCCTAGTAAACTTTACAAACTCACCAGCAAAGTCTAAATCTTGAACGCCTACTACTGTTATAGTATCCATACGAGTATCCCCATCTTCAGAAATAAAAGCAACACCGTCAAACGTAGCAACTGCTCCAATTTCGGTACAACGCTTGGCAAACTCGATAAACTTAGAGGATGTTTGAAAAGTTATTTTTAATACATAATCCTTCTGTTAATCCCCCCAACCCCCCTTAATAAGCAGGGCTGATTCGTTCCCTAAAAAGCTTGAAAAATCAAGGGTTTCGCGCAAAATCTGATTGGTAATTTTGCTACAGAGGCGCCTCGAAAATAGACAATCACACTTATGTTGATGTACTTAAAAGTCTATTTCACTGTTACCCATACTTATGATTTTTCTTGCTAACCATCTTGACAAATCCTGTTTGAGAGGGAATGAAACAGCCCTGCCTTAATAAGGGGGGCAAGGGGGGATTTTCCAAAGCTATAGTTTAATTTTATACTTTTCAAACAACCTCTTAGCAGTTGTCGGCGCCCCATTGAAATATGCTTCCTCAGTAGTAATATCTTCTGCTAGCAATTGTTCGAGCTGATTTAATGAGATGCCTGTAAACTTGATAGCGTTGGGTGTGTATTCGGTAATGGAGGCGCCTAAGATTTCTTTTAAGCGTTGGTTGTTTTTGGTCATAATGTCTTAAAGGTAGTTATAGAAGGGACTGTAAACATTTTATGAAGCAAACATTAGTTTTTGATTGGCAATGGGTATCCTGACTAAAGGAGAATTGCTTGAACACTGAGTAATAACTACAACAAACGCTTAAGCGATGACTAGCTCTGAAAAAGAATACTTTGAAGGGCGTTAAGAAAACAAAGAGGTTGCAGCTAATTTTAACATGGGCATCTATATATATGAGTAGAAGCATTAATCAGAAAGGAAAAATATGCAAATTGAAGAATATATTGACAAAATTCAAACAGCTTCTTTGAAAAATAGAAAAGATGCTGATTGGATTAAAAATAATCTTTTAGTAAAATTAAAACTGAATGACGAAGAGTTACAAAAATTTGAACCAATTTTAGATAAACTCCTAAATTTACCTCAACCGGAACAAATACAATCTCAAGTCTCAGAAAATCAAGTTATTGAAGTTGACTTTCCACCGATTAAAGCTATTAAGAAAAAAAATGATAGGCTTTTATGGTCTGTTATGATTCCTACATATAACAATACGAAATTTTTAGAACAGGTTTTGAAAAGTGTGCTTGAACAGGCGCCTGACCCTGAAGTGATGCAAATAGAGGTCGTAGATGATTGCTCTATACAGGGAGATGTTGAGGAAATTGTTAATAGGGTAGGTAAAGGAAGGGTTAGTTTTTATCGTAACCCCCAAAATCTTGGGTTAATAGGTAATTGGAATGCCTGTATAGAACGCGCGCAAGGAGATTGGGTACACATTTTACACCAAGATGATTTGGTGATGCCTGGATTCTACGCTAAATTACAAGCTGGTATTGAACTCAAGCCGAATATTGGCGCCGCCTTTTGTCGTTATTCATATGTTGATGATGAAGGTAATACACAGAGGGAATCAGGTTTGGAGCGGCAAACACCAGGAATTATAGAAAACTGGTTAGAGCGTATTGTTGAACAACAATTAATCCAATGTCCTTCAATAGTAGTCAAGCGTAGTGTTTACGAACAGTTAGGTGGTTATTGCTCACAAGCAGGTTATGCTGCAGATTGGGAAATGTGGAAGCGAATAGCTACTTATTACGACTTTTGGTTTGAGCCAGAAACTTTAGCTGCTTACCGCTGGCACTCTCTTTCCGCAACTTCTAAATATACTGAATCCGGAGCAAATATTGCTTACACTCGCAGAACGATTGTAATTTCTGATACTTATTTGCCAAAAGACATTGCACAAACAGTTTCGATAAAAGCTCGCGAACATTACGCATATCATGCTCTCTGTCTAGCTGACGGGCTTCTGGGTTTAAATAATTTCAACGCGGCGATTAATCAGATTAGAGAAGGGTTAAAATGCAGTGAATCTTCTAGAGTCATGAATAAACTCGCTTCTGTGTTAAGTTGTTCAGAACCATTAGTGAGACTGTTTGTGTACTTACTTAAAAATTCTCAACATGAGCAGATAGAGGCTTCTATAGTTCTAAGTCAGCAAAGCAGAACCAATGTAAGTAAGTTGGCGTTAAAAGCCAATATATTTAGATTTATAAAGAAGCTCAAGTTCAAGCTAGAGAAGGCTTTTCATTATAATTTACATTCCGTTACATAGTTTGGTTTACTCCCACTCACCTATTTAGAAGGGACTGTAAAAATTTTATAAAGCGAATGTTAGTTTTTGATTGGCAAGTGGGTATCTTAACTACAGGACATTGGTCATAACCATAACAAACGCTTAAACAATGACTAGCTCTGAAAAAGAATACTTTGAAACGCGCACCAAAAAAACGAAAAGGTTGCAGCGGATTTTAACATGGGTATCTATAGTATCTTTTGGTGGTTCTACTGCAATGGCAGTAGTTCCAACGCTTTACAACGCAATTAAAGAAACGCCAAAACAACAAACTGTATCTAATGCTTCTACTGCGTTACAAAAACAAGCTCAGGGTTTTGAGATGGTGCTACAGCGTGAACCTGAGAACCGAGTTGCTTTGGAAGGATTGGTTAATATACGACTTCAGATGAAGGATGTAAAAGGAGCAGTGGCGCCATTAGAGAAGTTAGTAAAGCTATACCCAGATAGACAGGATTATGAAGTGACGTTGGAACGAGTGAAGAAGCAGCATTAATAAATTTATTAGTTTAGGAAAAATATAAAAAAGGAGATAAAAATATATGAAAGAAAATCGTAGTCAATTCAAGTTACATATTGGTTGTGGATATAATATTAAAGAAGGATACTTTAATATCGATCAATATGTTTCAAATTCCAGCATAGTTAATATGGATATTTTTAATTTATCGATTGAAGACGATGCTGTAGATGAAATATTTACTGAGCATATGTTAGAGCATCTTACTAAATATGAAGTCCCATTAGCATTGAAAGAGTGGGCAAGAGTCCTAAAGCCAAATGGCAAATTAATAATGAACTTGCCAAATTTTGAGTGGTGCTTACAACAGTGGCTATCTAAACCAGAACAAGAGCGTTGGGATTGGCAATTAGACACTATTTTTGGCTTGCAAACTCATCCTGGTGAGTTTCATAAGACAGGCTTTACCAAAGCCCGTTTGCAGCAATTATTAACAGATGCTGGCTTTAAGGAAATCATCATTAATGATTACTGGTCTCATGCACAAAGTTGCTTTTGGATAGAAGCTAGTAAGGTTGAAACTTCTCGATATCAACAAACGGACATAATTGAAGCAAACAAAGAACATATATTTTTAGATTCTACTACCGCAACAATCAATAATAATTCTGGGTATCTCAGTATAGTTGTTCCTTGGTGGGATCATACAGAATTATTAGAGATTTGGGAACATAATCTCAAATTTTTAAAGGATATAGAAGTAATTTTTATTGATAATGGTAGCCAGCAAGAAGGAAAATTAGCACTGCAAGACTTTTGTAATGTAAATAATATTAAATTAATACGTAATGAAGAAAATCGAGGTTTTTCGGCAGGTAATAATCAAGGAGCAAAAATTGCAACAAGTGAATATGTATTATTTTTAAACAATGATATAAAAATACTAAATTTTTCAGCAAAATTTCTTTGTGGACTAGCTGGAAATGGTATTTCTGGTCCTGGGTTTATTACAAATGAATTGAATGAACTTTATATCGAAGGGTGGGCACTATGCATTAAAAGGTCAACTCTTCAAGCTTTAGAAGGATGGTGTGAAGATTATGGTCCGGGTTATTGGGATGATGTTGATTTGTGTTTACGAGCACGATTAGCAGGTTATCCGCTTACACCTGTCCCTGGAATTCAGACCTTTATGCAACACAAGCAAAATACTACGGGTCGTGATGGGCGCCTAGACCAATTAGCTTTGCATATTAGGAATCGAGGAATATTTATTAATAAATATTATTCATTACATCCAAAAATAGTTGTTGATGGTGTATTCTTTCAACTTTATCAAACTGGTATCGCCCGCGTTTGGAAATCATTATTACAAGAATGGGCAGGCAGTGATTTTGGCAAATATATAATAGTAATAGACCGCGCTGGAACAGCACCTAAAATACCAGGGATTCGATATCGGTCTTTTTCTACCTACGATTACAATAATACTGAAGCTGACCGAGAAATGCTACAAAAAGTATGTGATGAAGAAGGCGCCGATGTATTTATTTCCAGTTACTATACAACTCCTTTAACAACGCCTTCGGTATTCATGGCGCATGATATGATTCCTGAACTGTTTGGCTGGGATTTAAGAAATCCTATGTGGCAAGAAAAACATTATGGAATTCAACATGCCTCAGCTTATGTTGCTGTTTCTGAGAATACAGCAAAAGATTTAGTAAAGGTATTTCCAGATATATCTAAAGATACTGTAACTGTTGCTCATGGTGGGGTGACAAGTGTATTCTCACCAGCCAAAAAGCAAGAATTAAATGCATTTAAAACAAAATATGGAATTGTAAAACCTTACTTTCTATTAGTAGGTGCAGGAGCCGGGTATAAGAATAGTATTTTATTTTTCCAAGGATTTTCTCAGCTAGCTAGTAACAATGGATTCGATATAGTTTGTACAGGCAGTGGAGGTGTGTTGGCGCCTGAATTTAGAAGTTATACATCTGGTTGTACTGTACATATGCTACAACTTACTGATGAGGAACTAGCAATAGCATATTCTGGAGCTTTGGCGCTAGTGTATCCTTCTAAATATGAAGGGTTTGGCTTACCTATTGTTGAAGCAATGGCTTCTGGATGTCCTATAGTTACGTGTTCCAATGGTTCAATTCCAGAAGTTGCAGGTGAAGCTGCTATATATGTGAAGGATAATGATATAGAAGCATTAGCAGATGCACTGTGTGAAGTACAAAAGCTTACAGTTCGTAATGCTTTAATTGCTGCTGGTTTGGAACAAGTAAAACAGTTTTCATGGTCAAAAATGGCAGAAACTGTAAGCTCGGTGTTGATTAACACTACACTTCAGTTTTTAAACCTAAAGGAAATTAACTTAATTGTGTTTCCAGATTGGTTGCAGTCAGAAGAGGTATTAATTGCTGACTTAGAACAAGTCATTAGAAAACTTGCAACGCATCCCAATTGTCAATACATAACTTTACTTATTGAAACAAGCAACAGTGCTGATAACTATGCTGAGTTCTTACTATCTGCGGTAAGTATGAATCTTCTCATGCAAGAAGATACTGACATCAGCGAAGGGTTGGAAATTTCTTTTATGAGTCAGCTTGGTGATTTACAATGGCAAGCTTTACTGCCTCGTATCAAAGCTATAATTCCTTTAGAATATGAAGATAAAGAAGCTTTAATACAAGCAAAAGCGCAATCTCTTCCTCATTTTGACTTTGAAGATAATAGTTTTTTTTTGAGTTGACCGATAAATTGTTTAACGAGGGTAAATGGCAAGAGGCAGCAACGCAGTATCATAAACTACTAGAAAAACAAATTGGAACGGCTGAAACTTATTGGCGCCTAAGTGAGTGCTATAGACAGTTAAATCTTCTTGATGAATGCTTTGCTAATCTAAGGCAAGGCATTCAACATCATCCAGAAGACGGAAATTTACATTTTACTTTAATTATCGATTTACGCCGTGCTGGTAAAATACAAGAAGCAATTGACAGTGCCAATATCGCTTCCAACTGCTTACCGAATGATTACACTTTTACACTGCTCAAACATTTAACAGTTCCTAGCATTTACAATAATCCTGAAGAAATTGGTATTTGTCGTCAGCTATACATAAGAGGACTAGAAAATCTGATTCAGGAAACATCGCTTTTATCATCAGAAGCAAGAAAAAGCGCTCTTGATGGTATAGGTAGGTTAACCAATTTTTATCTGTCTTATCAAGCACAAAACGATATTGAATTACAGTTCCAGTATGGGAACTTAGTGCATGAAATAATGGCAGCAAATTATCCACAGTGGGTTGTGCCGTTATCCATGCCAGCATTAATACCTGGCGCAAAAATTCGTATTGGCTATGTTTCCAATTATCTACACAGCTACAGTGGCACTCTTTGGCTAACAGGCTGGGTACAGCATCATAACCACCAAAATTTTGAAATTTACTGTTATTACACAGGAAACTCTCCTGATGCAATCACACAAGAATTTCAAAATAATAGTGATTATTTTTACCATATTCCCTACAATTTGGAAGCGACTTGTCAACAAATAATTAACGATGAATTACACATTCTCGTCTTTCCAGAGATTGGTATGGACGCACCAACAATGCGAATGGCTGGTTTGCGACTGGCGCCTATACAGTGTGTAGCTTGGGGACATCCAGTTACAACAGGTTTACCAACAATTGATTACTTTTTGTCAAGCGAGTTAATGGAACCAGAAAATGGTCAAGAACATTATTCGGAGAAATTAATTCGCTTACCGAATATAGGTGTTTCATACCCCAAACCTTATATTCCTCCAGTTAGTAAAACCCGTTCAGATTATGGCTTACCAGAGAATGCTGTCATTTACTTAAGCTGTCAAGCACCGTTTAAATACCTGCCACAGTATGATTTTATTTTTGCAGAAATTGCTTGCCGTGTTCCAGAGGCAAAATTTGTATTTTTACGAGGTAGCTTATTACGGGAACGTTTACAACGCGCGTTTGATGCAGTGAGTTTAAATTTTGAAGACTACTGCGTTTTTCTCACTATTCCTGAACGTTTCGACTATTTAATGATTAACTTGCTTTCAGATGTTTATCTTGACACCATTACTTGGTCAGGTGGAAATACAAGCTTGGAAGCCATAGCGTGTAATCTCCCAATCGTTACCTGTACAGGTGAATTTATGCGTGGTCGTCACACTGATAGCTTCTTAAAAATGTTGGGAGTAACAGATACTATTGTCCAAAACGAAGCTGAATATATTGATACTGCTGTCAAACTAGGACTAGATGTAGATTGGCGCCATGAAATTGCTGAACGTATAAATCAAAATCATTACCGATTATTTGATGATACAGTTTGTGTAGAAGGTTTAGAAAGCTTCTACAAACAAATCGTTCAAGACAAACTTACCTAAAATTTCAATTTATATTTATATTATCCTACTCATCAGTAGTCAAATTTTCGCTGTGGTAGAGACCTGACTTTTCACGGCATCTTTAAAACCTCTCCCCCGACCCCGAATGTCACTGACTTAACGAAAAAATGGTGCGTGAAAGCACTTTATTTGGCGTTACATTGATTGATTGTAATAGCTTTCACACACCCTACCCAATGCACGTTGGCACCGACAAAAGCGTGAAATAGTGCCATTCAGCCTTACGGTGCGTTATGCTTCATAAGTACACCATAAGGAAGAATGAATTTTTCCAATAGTAGGTAGTTCTACCCGTCTATATATTTTTGCCACATTTGCTCATAAGCTTTTTCCATTTCACGAGTAAACTGTTTAGCATTCCACAAAGGAGCTGTTTGCCGTGACTGTCGCAATTTCCAAGAAATTTCTTGCCTTAAATTAGTATCTTTCCCCAGACGAACGCCCCATTCAACATATTCGTCATCTGTCCAAGCGATGCCTTCTGTAATACCAGCATTCATCATCATGGTGTAGCTATTACGAGCGGCGAATTGCTCACCAACTTTTGTGACTAAAGGCAAACACATCCACAGGGTTTCCATTGTTGTTGTCGCCCCATTGTAGGGATAAGTATCTAGCATCACATCAGCAATGCCTAAGTTAGCTCGGTGAACTGATTCAAAAGCAACGTCAGGAAGGAAACGTAGTTTTGAAATATCTACACCTTCTTCTTGTGCTAGCTGATAATAAAAATTTTTAGTTGATTCTTCGTCGGCAATCCCTTTTACTAAGAAGTAGCTGTTAGAAACTTCTTTAATTATTCTTAACTGCAATTTTGCTATATTTGGATGCCATTTACTTCCACGTTGCGTACATAGATAAACAACTGCATCATTTGGAATATCTAAGTCCCTACGGCGAACTGTGGGCACACCAACCTCAAATCCATCTACAGCAATATAGGTTTGAGGTAAACGCCAAATTTTCTCGCTATAGTATTCGTCTGCTGATTCTGGTAGAACGTAAGGGTCAGCTATAAAATAATCGATATTAGGAACTCCCGATGCATCCCAACCTAACCATGTAGCTTGAATAGGTGCTGGTTTTAACATCATTATTTCGCAAGTAGTATCTAATGTGATGCTATCTAAATCAATTAATATGTCAACTTCATCTTGGTAAATCTGTTCAGCCATTTCGATAACATCATTTGATTTGTATGCGGTATCAACTTGGCTTAAATACCATTCATGCAAAGGGTCAAACACTGGATTTGTATTTAGAAAATAACCACAAATTTGAAATTTATCTCTGTCGTGATGTTGAAACAACCATTTTGATAGCCATCCAACTGAGTGACGTTTTAGACAGTGAGATACGTATCCCAGTTTTAACTTCTTAGTAAATAATTCTTTTTGTTTACGCTCTGCTAGTCCTTGACGAAATTTATTTACTTGCTCTTTAGCATAAATATCGCAATTATTTTTACTAACAGACAATAGCTCATTTTGAATTCTCCTAAATTTTTTTGGACTATCTTCAAAATAAGGTGCAAAGTAGTTGGCATTAAATAATCTGACATTTCTAGTTTTTTCAAGGTTTATTGGCTTTTCTTCAATTAGTGATAAAAGTAACAATTCTTGTTGCTTAGATGTAGCATAAGCTTCTTCCCAATATCCTCCAGCAGCCATTAACCCGCGCAGAATTTGACGATTAGTAAAGATAATATCGGGTAATTTATTAGCTAACGAGTATGCTAATCTTGCTTTTCTTATACCCTGATCAAATTCACTTGCATTCTGATAAAAACAAGCTAAATGGCATAAAATTTCTATATTGTTTTCATCAATACGTAAATATAATTCACACAATTGTGCAGCAATTTTAGGAAATCGTTGAGAAAAGCCTATTTCTAGAGAAGATGGCAGTATAATTTTCAGTAATTCAACAGGTTTTTCTTTAAAATAAGGCAAACACGCTTCTACAAAATCCAGCGTTGATGGAAACAACGCAGCATCATCTAAAAAAGTTTGTAAAACTTCTTGCAGCAAATCAAAATTTAATTTAGCACGTGGTTCAGACTTAAGTATTTCAGCTATTTCAAGTTTATTTAATTCTTCTTCATTATATATATCTAGTTTGATAGCCAGTTGTGCAAGATGTAATAAATTATCAACCTCTTTAGGATTAATTTCTTTAATTTGCTGGCGAATTTTAAAACTAATTGTATATTCTTCGAGTTGTTCTCGTCTCTCAGCTTCTATCTGCAACAGTTGCATTAGTTCAGTATTCCACTGTTCGACTTGTTCTTGTTCACCTTCCAACATTGCCATGAACCAAGTCGTTTGTGCTTCTACATCTTGTCCTTGCAGTAGCAAAATTAATCCTAAATGCCAATAGTGAGATTTAACATTAGGCTCTGCTTCAATAGCCTGTTCATAAATACTTATAGCCTGAGTGTAGTTTCCTTGAATAAAAAATTGTGCAGCCATCTGCTGCCATTTCATAGGAGCAATTAAAGAAGACATAATATTTTTACCAGAAATTTTTAACGACAAATTGGGTAATGTATAATCACACTACCCAATCAAATAATAAATTTAGATACTTCTACGTATAAACATTAACTACCTAAATTAACAAAACTTGCTACAACAGCAGAACAACTCGTAGCATAAGCTGTAGCGTCTCCTACAACTGTTACTGGGTTAGCAGATTCACAAGCCAGAGCCAAAGTTAATACTTCAGATGTTGCTGTATCCCCAATTCTTGTACCAGTGACTCCAAAGTAGGATTTTAAGGCAGCTTTTCTGGCTATTGCTTTGGCTTGGGCAAAAGAATTGGTTGCGCTTGTATTAGAAACCATTGTGTAATTGTAGTTTTCACTCTGAGTTCTAATACCAATACCTAGTTCTGGAATAGTATCAGAAAATTGCTGTTTATCCAAGAAATATGCTTGTTGCGCGCGGTTAATAGCACCAACGTTTTGTCTAGCTTCAGACTGTTTAGCCTTGCTGACTTGTCCTAACAATGAAGGTAAAGCAATTGCTGCCAAAACACCGATAATAATAACAACAACTAATAATTCAATTAATGTAAAACCTTCATCAGCTTTCTTATTACGGTTGTTTAAAAAACTCAAAAACTTAGCTTGCAATTCTGGTTTGATAGCGGGTTTCATCTTTGTTTTCTCCAAAACTTATGAGATGTGTGATTAATGCGTTTCTTATTGTTTTCTATAAGTAACTTACCCAGGTTGATACGCTTTCATATCACTAACTGAAAAAATTCTGGAACAGTAACTTATTCCTTACATACGCCGTTTTCCAGAAGCACATATAAAAATATTTCTAGCTTGCTTAACAAACCTTGAATCTTATTGCAAGCTGCCTGACGACTTTCTGTTTCCGAAAGCACATCATCCACTGTTATAGTGCAGTACCAGCGTTCTACTAAGGTCGTAAATGCTTGTGCTTCTCCCCACAGAGGCAATAAGCAAGCAGCAATATCACTATCCACTTCCACAGGCGCCAGGGTAGGAAGGTTAATATAGTCGCTAATTGTCCACGACTTGCTCTCAGCGATACAGTTAATTAAATTTTCCTTAATTTCAGATGTGCGTAACTGCGGATGGAGATGTACGCGCGATGATTGCCAATCTAACTGCGTCCATTCAGCAACTGGCTTGATTTCCACATTTTGAGCAGGATGACCGCACCAAAAGTCTAGCAAGCGATGGGCTGGATGTAATAACTCAAATACATGCAACTGTTCTTCTACAGAAAGCTCTGGTAAGCTAATGGCAACAAAAGCTGGCAAATCATCAAAACTTTTAAACAAGTCCGTCAATTCCCACTTGCGCCACTCCACCATACTGATAAAATCCAAATCTGCCGCCCTTAACGCCGCGAACATCTCTTTAATGGTGTAGCCTTTATCACCCTGTAATAAATGATTGAGCAGTGCTAACCCTGGTGCGTCATCGAAAACATCATCCCAAGTTTGTTGTTTAAGAATCACGTTATCTTTTAAAGCTCGCATGATATCTCTTACTAACTCCACCTCCTGTTGTTGCGGTGCTTCTTCCATCAAGCCCATCATTTTGAATAGCTCTTGAGCTTGATAATAATAAAAACGTTGTCGATAACTATGGAGATTGGTATGAATTATTCCTTCTGGCTTTAATACCGATTGCATTACCTGTAAACCCAAAACTGGGTCAGGTAGGAGATATAATGTTTCGTCACAATTAATATAGTCAAATTCCATCCCTAACTTCGCCAACTCTTCGATGGAAAGAGCATAAAACTCTGCATCGTCAAAGCCGTTATGCTGCAAGCGCTGCCGAGCTAGTTTAACTGATTCTTCCGATAAATCTATACCAACTATTTTGGCACCGGGATTTGCCTCAGCCAAAGCTAATGATGTATATCCTGAACCGCAACCCGCATCTAAAATTACTTTTCCTTTTGTTTCTATAACTTTTTGACTTCTGAGATAAAAAGGAGTGACTAAATTATATACGTAGAGTAAATTTAACTTTTGCTTCGGTGACTCATCTAAGCAATTATTAGGATAGGGAGTCGCCTCAAACTGCTGCCGAATTTTTTCTCTTATCTGGGATGCTTGATTGTCCATTTGTGTTTCTCCTGACACTAACTGTTTTTTGGTGCTTCCCGCGTTCCAGCAAAAACTAAGTTTTTGACTTTGTGGCTTGTACTTACCCACCTTCCCCAGCTTCATGAGGCACCCAAACTTCAGTATTCCCAGTCTCGTAAAATTTCTAACACTAAAAGATGAAGATGTTACCAAATAATGGATATATAAGAGTTAGACGCTGTTGCGAATAGAACCTACAGGAGACAAAATCCTAAAAGTGGAGTGCGTGTTTAAGGGCGATACTAAATTTCCTGATTATCACCAAGAGGACTAAAAAATGGGCAAATACATTATTTTTAAGACTGAAACAATGTCAGATTCTGGGTGGGAAGAGAGGGTACTATCTCATACAGGCGCCTTAACGGATATTCTTGCAGAACACTATGACTCATCTAACTCCCCCTCACCAACACAAGGTTATAGACTAAGGGAGTATCACAAAATTGAACAATTTGCTGACTCTAAATTTCCTGCAGCTAGTACCCACAGCAGGATTGGAGATTGGGAGGTTACGAGAGTCGAGGAGTACCCATCGGGACAACCGGACAGTGGTTTTGAGGCGATAGTTATTTGCTACTGTCGCTACTCCCCTGTTACTACACCGTTGGAACCACTGCCAAAAATTCAAACTACACACTCGTTACAGGAAGTTCAGTAGGAAGAGTGGCAACGGATTATAACGGATGTAACGGATAGATCTGTTCGCTACATTCGTTACTGAGTGGCGCCTTTTAACAGAACCCTTGGATAGTCGCTCCTGTAATAACACGGCGCCGAAAATAGCTACTACATAATTCAGCAATAATTTCGACTAGTAATTGATGCTATAGCAGTCCTAAATCATTCGTAAAATTCATCTAGGAATGCTATATAAATATTTTGTTATCTAACGCTGGGTCAAATAATCCTAAAACCCAAGCCGAACCTGTTTCAGTGATGTAACGCTTTACCAACGCACTACTATCTAATAAATAAACTGCCATTCAGCGGCGTTCCTCGATTATAGTTTCTGAAACAGGCTTTCCCTCAACCTTGTATAAACGTCGCTCAGAAATTGGGTCATAGCAAGGACGCTTAATCTGTTTTACTAAGCCAGATTCTAACAGTGCTTGATGAAATGAGTCACGCGCGTGTGACTTTTCTTTATCAGCCAGATGCTTTTGGATTGTTTGGTTAAGTTGATTAAGTTCTTCTAGGGTTGTAAGAGATAAATCTATGTGCTACATTCTTGATTAAGTAGGTTATAATTACTCTAAAAGCCAGATAACATTTAGTTGCTACGAATATGGCTCGCGATGCATTTCATTATATTGTCAGGTCAGCCTTAGAAAAAGATGGGTGGAATCTTACAGATGACCCACTAATTATTAGTTCTGGAGGTGTTGGACTTGAAATAGATTTAGCAGCAGAACGTTTAATTGCAGCAGAGAAATCTGGAAAAAAGATAGCTGTTGAAATAAAAACGTTTGCAAGTGCTTCAAAAATTTCAGAGTTTCACACAGCTTTAGGCCAATTTATTAATTATCGTACTGCATTACGTATCGAGCAACCTGACAGAAAGTTGTTTTTAGCTGTTCCTTTATACACATATAATACTTTTTTCATGCTCCCGTTTACTCAAACAGTGGTAACTGAAAATCATCTAAAAATAATAGTTTACAATGTAGAAACTGAGGAAATAGTGCTATGGACAAATTAAATTTGTACAGAGAAAAAGTGAAAACTATACTCGATGATTATGCACAGCATAAATATAGCTATGGAAACATTGATATCGAAAAAATTTATGATTTAGAGCGTGACCATTATCAAATTATCAGTATAGGCTGGAATGACCAAACGCGCGTTTATAACCCAATTATGCATTTAGACATAAAAAATGAAAAAATTTGGATTCAGGAAAATATTACAGAGGTGGATATTGCTGCCGAATTAATTGAACTGGGAGTACCCAAATCTGATATTATAATTGGATTTCATACGCCTAAAGTGCGCCAGTTAACTGGCTTTGGCGTTGAATAAAAAAGTCAAAAAATGTACCTGTACTGAAAATAAATTTGCTGACTGATAACAAAACTAGCGTTCAGCAAGTAGAGCGCGTTAAGTTGTAAGTTGGTTGAAGGCGCCATCACAACCTAATATATATTTAAAAATTGAAAAAGTCTTTCAGTTGAAAAGTCTGATAGTCTTCCTTTGATTAGCGCCGAAATTTTTAGTTCGTCAATTCCTAAAAGTTCTGCCGCTTGAATTTGAGTCATGTTTGAAAAGTTAATTATTTCGCTGATATGGCGTACCAGTTCTGCTTTTACAAGCAACTCTTCAGGGTCTGGTAAACCCAAATCGGCAAAAACGTTTCTACTGCTGTCTTGTACGCTGATTTCTTCAGTCATGTTTTTCTTCCTTTTCCTGGCTACTGTATAATTAAGCTGACATTAAACGGCGCCTAGGTTCAGGAATGATACGTTCTAATTCTTGAGCCGTTTCTATCCATTCAAGCATAATAGTTTCTAGATTATTTAACGCTTCTTGATAAGTGGCGCCATCAGCAGCACATCCAGCTAATTCAGGTACTTCTGCAATAAATGCTTGGTCTTCTTCACTCCAATAAATAGTAATTTCGTAACGAATTGTCATCTCAATCTCCTAAGTTATATTTTAATATTTCTTCTATACCATCTTTTGTAAAGATGTGATGACTGCCACGAATTCGTTTATCAAGGTTAAATAGCTTATGACTCAAGCCCTAACCGAGCCTTTACCTCAATTACGAACCCATGAAGAATTCATGGATTGGTATCCCAACGACGGCAAGCGGTACGAATTACATAAAGGAGTAATTGTTGAGATGGCGCCACCTACTGGAGACCACGAAAACGTTGTTGGATTTTTAGCAGTGCAATTAGGCTTCCAGCTTTTACAAATGGGACTCCCGTATCGCATCCCCAAAACCGCATTTGTTAAACCAGATGAATCTACCTATATACCAGATATTTTGTTAATAAATCCTAATAATTTAGTCAATGAACCTCTTTGGAGCAAACAATCAACTGTAACCCAGGCAGCTTCGGTTCCCTTAGTTGTTGAGGTTGTCAGTACAAATTGGCGGGATGATTACCACGACAAGTTTGGGGACTATGAAGAAATGGGTATTCTGGAGTATTGGATTGTAGATTATAAAGCGCTAGGGGGTAAAAAGTTCATCGGAGACCCTAAACAGCCTACTTTTTCAGTATGTCAACTAGTAGAGGATGAGTACCAAGTTACCACATTCACGGGCAACCAGCTAATCATTTCCCCAACCTTCCCTCAACTTAACCTCACTGCACAGCAGGTTTTTGATGCATCTCTTATATAAGCATAAAATACAGCAGATTGCATACCCATACGATACATGTAGAGACGCGATTAATCGCGTCTCTACGTGGTTTTGGGCATTATGTTTGTACCTCATATACCTGAATATGTTGGGTAACGAAACGCCGCTCTCGCTTCGTTTTTGTTATGTCGTGCAATAACACACCCGAAAATAATGTGTTATATTGAATTAAGCGTAGTCGTTATGAGTTTGTATAACCTATTATGACAAATCCCACAGTTGAAAACGTAGTAATTATTGGTTCTGGGCCTGCTGGATATACCGCTGCTATATACGCGGGTCGTGCGAACCTAAAGCCTGTTGTGTTTGAGGGTTTCCAAGCGGGGGGTTTACCTGGTGGGCAGTTGATGACGACGACTGAGGTTGAGAATTTTCCTGGGTTCCCTGCTGGTATTACTGGGCCTGAGTTGATGGATAAGATGAAGGCTCAGGCTGAAAGATGGGGCGCCGAGTTATATACTGAGGATGTGATATCAGTTGATTTGAGTCAGCGTCCGTTTACTGTTCGCTCGGAAGAACGGGAATTTAAAGCCCACAGTATTATCATAGCTACTGGCGCCACTGCGAAGCGTTTAGGTTTACCTAACGAGCATGAGTTTTGGAGTCGAGGTATAAGCGCTTGTGCGATTTGTGACGGTGCAACTCCGATATTTCACGGTGCTGAACTCGCGGTAATTGGCGCGGGAGATTCAGCTGCAGAAGAGGCTATTTACTTAACTAAATATGGTTCCAACGTGAATTTGCTTGTGCGTTCTGAGAAAATGCGCGCGTCGAAAGCAATGCAAGACCGTGTATTAAATAACCCCAAAATCACCGTACATTGGAACACCGAAGCTGTAGATATTTACGGTAACGGGCACATGGAAGGGGTAAAAGTCCGTAATAGCCAAACGGGTGAAGAAAGTTTATTACATGCCAAAGGCTTATTTTACGCCATCGGTCACAAACCCAATACTTCTTTATTTGAAGGACAAATTGAACTCGACGAAGTAGGTTACATTGTTACTAAACCTAGTTCACCAGAAACCAGCGTAGAAGGTGTATACGCAGCAGGTGACGTACAAGACCATGAATATCGCCAAGCTATTACAGCCGCAGGTTCCGGATGTTCCGCTGCAATGTTAGCCGAACGTTGGTTGTCTTTAAATGGCTTAATTCAAGAATACAAACAGGCGCCCCATACTCCAGACAACGAACTTGAACATCAACCTGAAGCTAAAGATGGCGCCTCTGTAGAATTTAGTATTGACGCAACACGTCACGAAGGTGGTTTGGCACTGCGGAAACTATTCCACGACAGCGATAGATTAATCGTCGTCAAATATGTATCACCAGGTTGCGGTCCATGCCACACTCTCAAACCCATATTAAACAAAGTAGTAGACGAATTCGACGGTAAAATACACTTCGTCGAAATAGACATCGACAAAGACCGCGACATAGCCGAAAACGCCAACGTCACAGGTACACCAACAGTTCAATTCTTCAAAGACAAAGAACTCCTCCAAGAAGTCAAAGGTGTCAAGCAAAAAAGCCAATACCGTCAATTAATCGAAAACAACATCTAAACACTTCCCAAAAACCAAACCAACCATCTTGTGCTAAACATCTTGTGGGATGGGCATCCTTGCCCGTCCCATGAAATTATCTAAAAAGCTTTAAGACAAGACGCAGTTACAACGGAGAAAAGAATGATATCTTAAGCAAAGAAAAAAGAAAGCTGTTTTCAGAGGAAGCTCAAAAGCGTATTTAGAAGCGCGCTCAAGAAATAAAAGACGAACTTCACATTTTAAAGTAATCAGAGTAAATTATGCAAAACCTTACTAGAATTACTTGTAACCCTGAAGTTATGGGTGGTAAACCTTGTATTCGAGAGATACGTGTTACTGTCGGCGCCGTTATTGGTTTACTAGCATCTGGACACTCACACAAGGATATTTTACAAGCTTATCCTTACTTAGAAAAGGCAGATATTTATGAGGCAATTGCTTATGCGGCAGGTTGTGCAAAAAACCCAAGCGTAGCTGAAGATTAATGTAAAGCCGCCCCAAACACCCAGGTGCCAATTAATCTATACATAAAAAATTTTGACGGTTTGGGCGCCACGGACGGGTTTAGATTGTAATATCAGTAAATATATACATCTTGTTTGTAACAAATAAACTATCCGTTACATCCGTTGCTAATCAATCCACCAGAATTAATGATATGGACTACTAGTAGCTTAAATAAATGTAACAGACAGGGATGCCTGTTCCACAAGAGGTTCATAAGAGGTATATTTGTTTCACAATTTGTTAAATTTGCCCCAATGAAACATTTTGTTGCTGCGCGCGTTCAATTGGTTTAATATCCCATTGACAAAAGTCTTGTTATATATTAGAAATCTTAACTCATAACTCATAACTATATATATGGCGGTTACAAAGAGTTCTCTACCGAAGTTTCTACAGCTTCCCCAAAATCCTAGTCTTTCGCAAAAGTTAATGTATATAGGGTTAGCGTTAACTTTATTTTTTATCTTTCTGGCGTTTTTTGCGCCTCTATTACAAGCAATAGGAATACTACAAAATCCGACTGAGTTTCTTAGTAACCCTATGCATGAGGCGCCTTCTGGTAAGTACTGGTTTGGTACTAGTCGCCTTGGGTATGATGTGTTTTCTCGAACTATGTTCGGCGCCCAAGCTGCGTTACAAGTTGTAATAGTCGCGACGGCATTGAGTATGGTTATAGGTGTACCACTAGGAATGTTGAGTGGTTACATAGGCGGGAACTTAGACAAAATATTGCTATTTATTATGGATAGCATTTATACTTTGCCCGGATTGTTACTTTCGGTAACGCTGGCGTTTGTTGTTGGACGTGGAATATTAAACGCTGCTATCGCTATTAGTATTGCTTATATACCTCAATATTATAGAGTTGTACGCAATCATACAGTTAGTGTAAAGACAGAAGTCTTTATCGAAGCTGCACAGGCAATGGGCGCCAATACTTGGCAGGTTCTTAGCAAATATTTATTTTTTAATGTCATCCAAAGTGTACCTGTACTCTTTACCCTTAATGCTGCGGATGCCATTCTAGTGTTAGGTGGTTTAGGATTTTTAGGTCTAGGGCTTCCGGATGAGGTTCCTGAATGGGGGCATGATTTAAAGCAAGCTTTAGAGGCTTTACCTACAGGAATTTGGTGGACTACTTTATTTCCGGGTTTGGCACTGACGCTCATGGTAGTAGGTTTATCCCTATTTGGTGAAGGGTTAAATGAATTTGTTAACCCTCGTTTGCGAAAACAAATTAGGAATTAGATAAACGTTACCTGTAGAAACGTTATATGTAATGTAGAGACACGATATATCGCGTCTTTACAATACACGGAGACGCGATATATCGCGTCTCTACGTACAAATCCCAATTTCATTTGTTAATCTATATATTTTGTTCTATTTATTACAGAGAGTCTGAACGTGAAAGATAAGATGTCCTTGATTGCTGCTACGGCTGGCGGTTTCATGCTTTCGGTTGCTTTAACCGGGATATTACAGGGTAAGCCTGTAACTAATATAGCTAGTGAAGCTAGTTTTAATATTTCTCCTGTCACTTATGTGAGTATCAAAAAATCTGAAGTACACGAAGTCAAGAAATTAGGCTAGGTACAAAAACATCCAATGACAAATAATAATATTCAAGTTATTGGGATTGACCTAGGTGGAACAGCGATAAAGTTGGGGAGGTTTACTGTTGATGGCGCCTGTTTACAGTCGATGACGGTTGCAACTCCTCAACCTCCTGCTCCTGAATTAGTATTGAATGTCATAGTAAAAGCATTACAAGAACTTGACCCAAATAATCAAGCTGTTGCAATTGGTGTTGGAATGCCTGGACCAAGTGACCCAGAGGGACGAATTGCGCTAGTCTCTATTAATTTACCAGGTTGGCGTGATGTTCCCTTAGCCCAATGGTTAGAAGAAAAAACTGGCAGACCTACTATTTTGGCTAACGATGCTAACTGTGCTGGGTTAGGTGAAGCTTGGTTGGGCGCCGGTCGTCGGTTCAAAAATTTTATTATGCTCACCTTGGGTACTGGTGTGGGTGGCGCCGTCTTTATTAACGGTAAATTATTTATTGGACATTATGGCGCCGCAGGTGAACTAGGTTTAATTAGCTTACACTCAGATGGTCCAGAGTGTAACAGTGGCAACCAAGGCTCATTAGAACAATTTACCTCAATTCGGGCAATTAGGCGCCGTACTGGTAAAGAACCTTCTGAGTTAGGTGAATTAGCCGAAAATGGCAATGTAGAAGCTTTAAATTTTTGGCAAGAATACGGTCGAGATTTAGGTATTGGTTTAACTTCAATTATGTACGTACTGACACCACAAGCTATTTTAATCGGTGGTGGAGTAGGCGCCAGTGCAAAGTTTTTTTTACCTAGTGCCAAAGCTGAAATTGAAAAACGAGTCTTTATTACATCGCGCGTTGGTTTAGAAATTTTATCAGCAGAACTGGGTAACTCAGCAGGAATGTTGGGCGCCGCAAAATTGGCATTAACAAAAATTAAAAATTAAAAATGTAGAGACTTGGCATATTGCATCTACCTAATTCTTCTGCTACAGCAGTGGTTCCACTTCCTGAAAATGCAGGATGTAACGAATAGTTTATCTTAAATAACTAGATTTTGTTTAGCATTAATAAGTCATCCGTTGTATCCGTTGCAAGTAGTTCCCCGTTTTAAATACTTTATAAATTTTCTGTGAACAAAGTATATTTACTGATTAATTAACAAAAACAAATAATTTACTATTTACTTATTTTCTGGATTGACGATAGAGCAATTGTTGTGTCAGCTTGTATAAGTAAGAGCAATTGAGATTACTTTACCAGTTGTTTAACAATTTTTTTTGATTTTTTAAAATAGGATAAATTACAAAATGTTTCGTAAGTTTATTTTATCAAATGTTATTGTTGTAAGTTTCATGCTCACAACGTTGCCCACTATGGCAGCAAATAATATTCGTAACTTTAATAACACATCAGCTTCGACATCCTCGTCGGTACTCGTTGCAGTAGATGCGGATGCTCTTAATAAGGCGACTGAAGCGTTAGGAAGAGTAGCAGATTTGATGGTTGCCGCACAGTCTGCTAAAAGCGCCGAACAAGCAAGACAAAACTTTAATGCCGCGTTAGCAGCAATGGAAGAATCTGCTACTTTGTTAGAACAAGCTGGTGTTCCTGATGGCGCCAAAGCAATGAACCGCGCGCTTGTTTTTATGCAAGCTGCTATAAATGCTGAGTCTGATGCAGAAGCAGATCAATTAATAAAAGACGCAGGTAAAGCTTTGGATGATGTTATTGCGGCAATAGAAAAAGCTGCTAGTTAGTGCTGAGTTATGAGTGCTGAGTGCTGAGTGCTGAGTAGAATACAAAACTCTTTACTCAGCACTCAGCACTCAGCACTTTTTACTTACTTTCTACTTAACAACTAAATGAAGAGGGGTAGCTTTTTGATAGCTTACCCCTCTGGTGTTTGTTGATATTTTGCGTCCGACTGCTGCTGCTACTGGTTCTAATGTATGAACTAAGTTAATCATTTCTTCTAAGGAGAGTGCTTGTTGGGCATCGGATACTGATTTTTCTGGGACTGGATGACATTCTATAATTAATCCGTCGGCGCCACATGCGACTGCTGCACGTGATAGTGGTGCTATTAGTGTACGTCTACCCGCAGCATGTGAGGGGTCTACGATAACTGGTAAATGTGTGATTTGTTTGAGCGCTGCTACGGCACCTAAATCTAAAACGTTACGAGTATAGTTATCGAAGCTGCGAATACCACGTTCGCATAACACAACATTTGAATTACCATGACTTAATATATATTCTGCTGCCATGACGAATTCTTCAATTGTGGCAGCTAACCCTCGTTTAAGCAGAATTGGTTTACTAATACCTCCGAGTTCCTTGAGTAAGTCGAAGTTCTGCATGTTGCGACTGCCTACTTGCAGCATATCAGCATTTTGGGAAATAACTTCGATTTGTGAAATCGCCATTACTTCTGTAATTACAGGTAGATTATATTTTTCTCTGACTGCTGCTAACACCTTTAACCCAGTTTCACCCATTCCTTGAAATGCGTAAGGAGATGTGCGGGGTTTGTAAACTCCACCGCGTAATGCTTTGACAGGACATGAGTGCAGTTTTTCTGCTACGGTTTCCATTTGTTCATAACTTTCTACCGCACAAGGTCCACCGATAATGATTACTTCTTCGGCGCCGAAGGTAACATTATCTGAGATTTGGACGAGAGATTGATGGTTGGGATTTAATTTTGCGGCAAGTTTAGCGTCTTTCATGGCTTGTTTTGTATTCTTGTGAGTTTCAATTTTTGTGAGTTGAGCAAAAAAAAACCCGGAGTCTTAACACTCCGGGCTTCTACAGTTCGTCGTCATGACGTACCATTGACCCGGAGGATACCCGAACCAAAAATAAAAACCGTAAAACCAGCTTGTAAGATATGTCATGACTAGTAGTACAAATGTAGATAAATGGGATTATAGGGGTTAAAATGCAAAAACCGCAGAGTTTACGCTCTGCGGTTCACTGGGTGATTTCCATACGGAAAACTAATTCACTCCCAGTGAACCACCCAACGCCAAAAATAAAAATAGCTGCTTCTGTACATAATTGATAGTATTGCTTAAGAAACCTATAATAATCCAATCCTTTAAAATCTAGCAAGGTATAGCAGTAAAGTCAAGCCTGAAACGTAAATCCAATTGCATCGGAAGGAGGCGCCCATATACCGGACTTCATGACTGGCATCATTAAATAAAATAGTGTTTATTTTATGAAGCGTGCTGAGGGGAGTAAACCATTATAGATAATAGGTAGTAGTCAATCGTCCTACCAGGGTAAGCAAAACAAACAGAACAATTATCTCTTATCACATACCTGTTAACCATCCATTGCACAACGTTATCGATCCCACGACTCTATATGAAGCCCAGTTCCAAATCTTTATCAACAGCTTTTAACTATCATGGTGCTTATCCCTGTCCGGTTTGTCGTGTGGGTAAAATTACTCATATGCCCATGATGGAGGCAATGTCTTGTGATTTTTGTCAGCAAATCTTCACCGTCAATATTGAGTTGCAGCAACTAAAGATGCCCTCACGACAACCTCCCCTGGTTTGGCGTTGGAATGGTTTCAACTGGACAGAAGCTCAACTAGAGGGAGTTGAATTTGGTTGGGGTTACTTTTTTGCTGCACTTGCCTTCATATTTTTACCAACAGGGCTTATCGGTATAGTTGCTTACAATTTCCCCCCATCGCCAGAGGCTCCATTAAGCTGGATACCTTATATTTGGACTGCGCTGACTTTTATATCACACTTTACAATTATTTTATGGTTGTTTATTGAGATATATCAAGTACCGATACGAGCATATTTGCGAGCTATACGTGAGCGTTTGCTAACTCGGTAAATAAAACTGTTCAGAGGAGCCACCACTTTAAGTACGAATCTTGCTCCTCTGCACTGCTTGTCATCACAAAAATTAAAAAATGCTGCATTTGTGATGTGTAAAACTCAACATCAAAAGATTTACTCCTGAAAAACAGCAGATAAGGGGCTAAATCGCTCATAATTAAGATGGTAAAAATATTAATACCTTATGAGAGAACTGGAGCGATACTACCGAATTTTAGAATTGGAGCCAGGAGCTACTCTTGATGAAGTTAACCAGGCTTACAAGGATTTGGCTTTTGTATGGCATCCAGACCGTATCCCGTTAGACAATCAGCGTTTAAGAGAAAAGGCTGAGAAAAAACTTCAAGACATCAACGAAGCGCGCGAGAAGTTACGGTCACATAAATCGCGCTTCAATGTAACATCGCGCACTACCTCACAGACAGCATACAGGCAAACCACTAGACCTGCATCGCCGCCACCCAAGTCTACCCCTAGATATACATCACAATCATCTTCACACTCAACAGCACAACCAAAACCAGCACCGGAACCAACAAAAGACTCTGAACCGTCGCATAAACCCCCATCGCAAACCCAAACCCAAACCCAAACCCAAACCCAAACAACTTATAAATC